>JAFXHB010000067.1 GCA_017536605.1 Alistipes sp. | reverse complement strand
TTCCTCGTGAAGAAGTCGCAGTGGATTATCGGTGGCGACGGCTGGGGCTACGATATCGGCTTCGGTGGTGTTGATCACGTCTTGGCTACGGGCGAGGATGTAAATATCCTTGTAATTGACACCGAGGTATATTCAAATACAGGTGGTCAGTCGTCGAAGGCTACTCCGGTAGGTGCTGTTGCGAAGTTCGCTTCGATGGGTAAGCGTATCCGCAAGAAGGACTTGGGTGCTATCGCGATGACCTATGGCTATGTATATGTTGCACAGGTATCTATCGGTGCTTCGCAGGCTCAACTCTTCAATGTATTGAAGGAGGCAGAGGCATATCCGGGACCATCACTCATCATCGCTTATGCTCCTTGTATCAACCACGGTATCAAGGGCGGTATGACTCGTACACAGACGATAGGTAAGGAGGCTGTGGCTTGTGGTTACTGGCACTTGTGGCACTACAACCCACTCCTTGAAGAGGAGGGCAAGAATCCATTTGTTCTCGACTCGAAGGAGCCTGATTGGTCGAAGTTCCGCGACTTCCTCTTGAAGGAGGTGCGCTACACCTCGTTGCAGAAGACCTTCCCACAGGAGGCGGAGGAGTTGTACAAGGCAGCCGAGGAGAATGCGAAGTGGCGTTATGAGGGTTATGTACGCCGCAGCAAGATGGAATTCTAAAAAATCGTTCTGATTGGCTCTTTTTGCACAAGCCGTCAGTCGCCAAATTCCTCACATAGGCTTACTATGCTGCGGATTTGTCGCCTAGCCTTGCACAAAAATAGCCTAATCATCTCCGATTTTTAATAAGTGAAAAAGGGTGGTACTCGGTACCGCCCTTTTGCTTTGCTGTTACATACGCCAAGTATGCGCCCATCTCATTTTTGTTGACGGCGTTGCAACAGCACCCTTAAAATTCAATTTTCACTTTTTGTATGCCTTGAAATCCCTCTTGTTATACAACTTATGACAAAAAGGGCGTGTCCAAATTTTTTAGACACGCCCTCTATTTTAATTACCTGCCTGCTACTCTGCCGACTTGGCGAGTGGAGAAGCCTGTGTATATACGCGGGCAGCCAACTCTTTGTCAAGTTGGTACATTCCGTACTTGTCGCCCTCAACAGACTCGGTTGCAAAGATCATATCGCGAGCGTTCTCCTCCTCTTCAATCTGCTCGTCTACGAACCATATCAACATATTAGACGACGCGAAGTCGCGGTCCTCCTGTGCGATGGCTGCGAGGTTGTTAATAAGAGAGGTTACCACCTTCTCGTGGCGCAGAGTCTCGCGGAACATATCCAACACCGATGCCCACTGTGTAGGAACCTCGGCGATAGGCTTCAACTCAACCTTTGCATCGCAAGAGTTGAGGTAGTTCATCAGAATATGTGCGTGGTCCTGCTCTTCAAGCCACTGTACATAGAACCAATTTGCCACACCCTTGTAACCCTTCGCCTCTGCGTCCATCGACATTGAGAGGTAGAGATATGCAGACCATAACTCGGCGTTAATCTGCTCGTTGATTGCCTTGTGTAATCTTTCGCTTAACATAGTTGTATTCTTTTAAGGTTTTTCTGTTTTCTAATGCAAAGATAATACAATAATTCCATTTGTCAAATTGATATTTTTTATACCACAATAAGCCGAAATTATAGCAGCACCCTGCCACACATCTCCAATCTTCAACTTTTAACTTGACACTTTTAACTCTAAACTTGAAAAACAGATTTTTTTATATATCTTTGTATTATGGATATTGTGGATTTGCGCGAATATGTGATATCGCTACCCTCTGTTGAGGAGTGTCAGCCCTTTGGCGACGATACGCTTGTCTATAAGGTGGGTGGGCGAATGTTCCTCTGTTGCGTCTTGGAGTATGCCGAGCGCATAGCGGTCAAGTGTAACCCCGACCGTGCGATAGCCCTACGCGACAAATATCTATCGGCGATAACCCCAGCGTGGCACTTTAACAAGCGGCATTGGAACGATATCTACTTTGAGCAGTTGCCCCGCGAGATAGTTAAGCGCGAGATACGGCACTCCTACCTGACGGTGATCCGCGAGAATGTAACTCCGAAGGCGTTGCGCGAAGAACTTTTAGCCATCGCCCGCGAAGCACAGATTGAAGATAGCGAAGATGTAATATATTGAGAACTAACACTAAACAATAACTACTATGAGAGTAAAACAGATTATTTCCACCCTACTTCTACTGCTCGTAATTCCACTACAAGCACTTGCAGAGTACAACCCCTCCTTCTCAACGGCGGGATTCTATGCAATTCCCGACAGCGGGCGCGAGGTATTCTCGATGAACCCTGCGTGGCGTTTCTTTAAGGGGAGTGTTGAAGGTGCCGAGGCGGTAGCATTTGACGACTCCGCGTGGGGCGTTGTATCGCTCCCTCACGGCGTGGAGTACCTGCCAACCGAGGCGAGTGGCTGTATCAACTATCAGGGCGAGGTGTGGTATCGCAAGCACTTTACGCTCAACCCTGCACTCAAAGGCAAAAAGTTATTCTTGCACTTTGAGGCGATTATGGGCAAATCAAAGGTCTATGTAAATGGACAACTCCTTGCCGAGCAGAAGGGCGGTTATCTCCCTGTAATTGCAGACATTACAAAGGTTGTGAATTGGAGTGGCGACAATGTTATTGCGGTGCTTGCCGACAACAGCAATGACCCGATATATCCTCCCGGAAAGGCGCAACGCGTACTTGACTACACCTACTTCGGAGGTATCTATCGCGACTGCTGGTTAGTAACGCATAACAACGTACATGTCACCGACCCTAACTACGAGGATATTGTAGCGGGAGGAGGTCTTTTTGTGGCGTACGACAATGTGTCGGAGGCGAAGGCAAACGTAATCGTAAAGGCGCATATCCGTAACGAGCGACCTACACCATTTAAGGGTGTTATTGAGTATAGCATCGAGTCGCCCGCAGGAGAGATTGTATCAACCTTGAAGCAGAAGATTGCCATTCATAGCAACAGCGCAGCCTCTTTCTCGCGTACAGCAACACTCTCCAAGCCTCAACTTTGGTCGCCCGACAGCCCGACACTCTATAATCTTTATGTGCGCGTGCGCGACACCAAAGGCAATGTCGTAGATGGCTATCGTCGCCGTATAGGTATCCGAAGCATAGAGTTTAGAGGCAACGAAGGATTCTTCCTCAATGGCAAGCACTATACAGAGCCTCTTATCGGCGCAAACCGCCACCAAGACTTTGCAGTGGTAGGACACGCAGTCGCAAACTCGGCTCATTGGCGCGATGCCAAGAAGTTGCGCGACCTCGGCTTGAAGGTTATCCGCAACGCTCACTGCCCGCAAGACCCTGCATTTATGGACGCTTGCGACGAGTTGGGACTCTTCGTTATTGACAATGTTCCGGGCTGGCAGTTCTGGAATAAAGCACCTGAATTTGAGCAGTTTATATACCGCGACATACGCGACCTCGTACGTCGTGATCGCAACCACCCTTCATTATGGTTCTGGGAACCAACGCTCAACGAAACCCGTTTCCCTGCATCGTTTGCAGAGAAGGCGTACCACTGCGTAAATGAGGAGTATCCATACAAGGGAGTCTTCTCTGCATACGATATGCAGGCACGTACCGCCTCAACCATAGTCTATCCTATCCAATATGCTCACCCTGCCGAGGGAGAGGGTACGACCTACTCAAAGCCAAAGTTTGCGCTCCGCGACGACGTTACCTACTTCACACGCGAATGGGGCGACAATGTTGATGATTGGAACTCGCACAACTCACCAAGCCGTGTAGCGCGTAATTGGGGTGAGGTGCCTATGCTTGTTCAGGCACAGCACTACGCCAAGCCTCACTACCAATGCACCTGCTATGATGTGTTGTACCGCGTAGGTCAATCCCATATCGGAGGTTGCCTCTGGCACTCGTTTGACCACCAACGAGGCTACCACCCGGACCCATTCTATGGAGGTCTTGCCGACGTGTTCCGCCAGCCGAAGTATTCATACTATATGTTTATGGCACAACGCTCGCCTGTAAAGCAGGAGAATCGCCTCTACGAAACGGGACCAATGGTCTATATCGCACACGAGATGACTCCGTTCTCACCGAAGGACGTTACCGTCTATTCAAACTGCGACGAGGTACGCCTGACATACCTTGAAGGTGGCAAGACCTATACCTACCGCAAACCGGCAGACTACAAGGGTATGCCGTCGCCAATTATCGTCTTCAAAGATGTCTATGACTTTATGGACGACAAGGCACGTAGTTACAAGCGCAAGCAGAAGGAGGTCTATCTCCTCGCCGAGGGTCTTATCAACGGAGAGGTCGTAGCGACACACAAGGTTGCTCCGGCACGTCGCCCATCAAAGGTTATGCTTTGGTTGGATAACGAGGGCAACGACCTCAAAGCCGACGGCTCGGACTTCACTACCGTAGTGGCAGCCATCACAGACCGTGAGGGCAATATCAAGCACCTGAACAACTACTTTATCAAGTTCCATATTGAGGGCGAAGGTCGCATCCTCGGAGGTAGCGACGAGTAGGCAAACCCGGCACCCGTAAAGTGGGGCACAGCACCTATTGTCGTACAATCAACCTTGAAGCCGGGCAAGATACGCATCACTGCAAGTGTCCTCTTTGAGGGAGAGCAGATGCCTGTCAGTGGCGTTATTGAATTTGAGAGCAAGCCTGCGGACCACACCCTCATCTACAACGAGAAGGAGGCCGCGCTGATTCCTCTCTCAACCCAATCGGCAGATAAGGCTGTGAAGGTTAAGAGCGCGGAGGATATCGCACGTGAACAGAAGCAGAGTGCCGAGAATGCCCTCCGCCTCAAAGAGGTCGAGAAGCAACAGGCCGACTTCGGCGAGCAGCGATAGTAGTAGCCAAAGATATGATTATCCCGATATGCAACCACGCTTTTTTGAGGGTTGTATATCGGGATAAAAATAAAAAAAGTACAAAAACTTTTTGGTAGTAAAAATTTTTACACTATCTTTGCACTTGCTTTCAGCAATGGCGGGATAGCTCAGCTGGTTAGAGCGCATGATTCATAATCATGAGGTCGAGAGTTCAAGTCTCTCTCCCGCTACAAAAAAATGGTCAGGAGTGATTTTATCACTCCTATTTTTTTGTAGCGGGGAGAGACGGTGTGTTACCTATCCCCCAAACCCCCTTTCTGTAAAGGGGGCTTATTTTTTCTATATACCAAACCTCCTCGCAAATTCCATTATCCTCTCGTAATCCGTCAAAAATGAGTTAGAAATTTCGATATTTTGACCTACAAAAAATGGTTAGGAGTGATTTTATCACTCCTTTTTTGTAGCGGGGAGAGACCGTGTGTTACCTATCCCCAAAGAGCCTGCCTAACAAAAACTTGTTAGGCAGGCTCTTCTTATTGTCGAACACTATCTATCTCACCGGTTTTATGTCCCTGATGCGGAGTTGCAACGAAACCTTACCGCGGTAGGTGTTCTCCACAATCTGGTAGCAGACATCTATCGGCTTGCGGGCGCGAATCCACTCAAAGTGGGTCGGCTGCTGGAAGGCGATAGTCTGTATGCGCGACGAAGGCATGCCACCGTGCATCAACTCCATTCGGAGGTGCTCGGCATTTGCGCCTACCAACTTCGCATCACCACTATTCTGAACACTCTTTGATACAAAGACCGGCATATGGTTGCCCGGACCAAACGGTTGGAAGCGGTTCAACTGCTCAAAGAACTCCATGTTTATCTCATTGAGCGATAGTTCGCTATCGTACTCAACCTGCGGAATAAGCATTTGAGGGTCTATATTCTCATCAACAAAGGCGTTGAAGCGGCGTTTGAACTCCTCAACATTCTCCGGACGCATCGTCAAGCCTGCGGCGTACATATGTCCACCAAAGTTCTCCAACAAATCCGAGCAGGACTCAACCGCCTGATAGAGGTCAAAGCCCGCAATAGAGCGTGCCGAGCCGGTTACGAAACCGTTGCTCATCGTAAGCACCACCGTAGGGCGGTAGTAGGTCTCAATAAGGCGCGAGGCAACAATACCCACAATACCTTTCATCCACTCCGGATTGTATATCACAATGCTCTTCTGCGCCTTCAACTGCGGGTTGTTCTCAACGATATTGTGCGCTTCAAGCGTTACCGAACGGTCCTCTTTCTTGCGGTCCTGATTGAAGTTGTCAATCACGGCACCAAATTGACGCGCTGCCTCCTCGTTACCCTCAATGAGCAACTTCACGGCAGCGTAGCCACCCGAAGGTATCGGCTCCTCGGCATCGTAATCCTCCATACTCATACGTCCCGCAGCGTTGATGCGCGGACCAATCTTGAAGACGATGTCGTCGATGGTTATGTTCTGTTCCTGCAAACCGCAAATGTTGATGATTGATGCCAAGCCCTCCGATGGGGAGGAGTTAAGACGCTTCAAACCATAGTGCGCCAAGACGCGGTTTTCGTCGGTCAGCGACACAATATCCGAGGCGATACTTACCACCAGCAGGTCAAGCAGAGGCTCAATCTCGCTGAATGGAATGTGGTGCTTCTCGGCATACGCCTGTACCAACTTAAATCCCACTCCACAGCCCGACAACTCGTCAAACGGGTAGGTGCAGTCGGTGCGCTTCGGGTCAAGAACAGCCACAGCGTGAGGAATCTCCTCCGCCGGGAGATGGTGGTCGCAGATGATGAAATCAACACCCTTCTGCTTCGCATAGTTCACCTTCTCGACAGCCTTAATACCACAATCAAGGGCGATAATCAACTTAACCCCCTTCTTTGCGGCAATGTCGATACCCCTCGTTGAAATACCGTAACCTTCGGTATAACGGTCGGGGATGTAGAACATCAGGTTTGTGTGCCCGATGGTGTAGCGCAGAAATTTATATACGAGCGCAACGGCTGTTGTGCCATCTACGTCGTAGTCGCCATAGACCATTATCTTCTCTCGCTTGGCGACAGCCTCCTCCACTCGTGCTACCGCGCGCTCCATATCCTTCATCAAGAACGGATTGTGCAGGTCCGCGAGTTTTGGTGTGAAAAATCTCTTTGCCTTCTCTACGGTGTCTATGCCTCTTTGTACTAATAGGTTCGCCAAGACCGGTGCAATTCCCAACGAGGAAGCAATATGCTCCACTACCTGAGAGTTGCCCTGTGGTTTGACTACCCACCTTTTCTGAATAGGCATACTCGTTAATTTTTATTTTATATATATTTTTCAATTTTTTCTCCTTTTTAAGTTTAACGGCAAAACTCACATTTTTAGTTCTCCGCTGTCAGCCCGAAGTTTCTGAGCAACTCTTCACAAAGTACCTTGCCCGCCTCGTCAAACGACACCTCGCGTCCCAACTCCTTCGTGATGGAGGTTACACCCTTGTCGGTAAAACCACACGGGTTTATCATCGTAAACCATTTGAGGTCTGTCGATGCGTTTAGTGCCAAGCCGTGCATCGTAACAAAGCGCGAAGCCTTAACCCCTATGGCGCAAATTTTTCGCCAATTACGCTCTGCGCACTCTCCATTCGCCCCCTCCACCTCGTCGCGAAGCCACACTCCCGTAGCCCCTTCAAGGCGGTGTCCCTCAATGCCGTAGTGGGCGATTGTGGCGATGACGCTCTCCTCCAAAATTTCAATATATCGGCGTAAACCTATGCCCAACTTCGCAATGTCAAGTATCGGGTAGCAGACCACCTGCCCCTCACCGTGGAAGGTTATATCGCCTCCGCGGTCAATGTGGTAAAACTCTGCTCCAAGTCGCGTGAGCATCTCCTCGCTGATGAGCATATTTTGAGCCTTGCCACTCTTGCCAAGTGTATAGACCGCAGGGTGCTCAACAAAGAGAATATACCCTGCAAAGTCAGACTCCTCTCCCTGCCTACGCAGCATCTCCTCAAAGAGGGTGCGCTGGTACTCCCAGCACTCCTTGTAGGGCATTCGCCCAAGCCATCTACACTCTATACGCATACAACAATACGCCAAAACAACCCTTTGTCTTGGTGAACTATGGCGTGATGAAGGTGGGGTTTACTCCCTGTCCGATACCGCTTGCCAAGCCTCCTCTGCCAAGTACGATGAGCGTACAAGTGGCCCGCTTGCGCAGTAGTCAAAGCCCATACGAAGAGCCATTTCGCGGTATCGCTCAAACTGTTCGGGGGTGATATATTCCACAACGGGAACCTGCTCCTCCGAAGGTCGAAGATACTGTCCGATGGTTAGCAGTCGCACCCCCGCTTCACGCAGGTCTTTGAGCGTCTGCTCCACCTCCTCTTCGCTCTCGCCAAGTCCAACCATCAAACCGCTTTTTGTCGTAACTCCCATCTCGGCGAGGTGCGCCAATGTCGCAAGTGATGTGCGATAGGTCGCCTTTGCCCTCACTGTGGGGGTTAGTCGCTCAACGGTTTCGATGTTGTGCCCGATAATATCGGGTTTTGATGCCGCCACAACCTCCAAGAGGTCTTTGCGGGCATCTAAATCGGAAATAAGGAGCTCAATTGTTGTGGAAGGATTCTTCGCTCGGATAGCCTCAACGGTCTTCGCCCAATGCTCGGCACCGCCGTCGCTCAAATCGTCGCGAGTTACAGAAGTTACTACAACATACCTCAATCCCATAAGGCTCACACTCTCGGCCACCCTTTGTGGCTCGTCCGGATTCAGCGGTAGCGGAACACCTGTTTTGGTAGCGCAAAAGCGACAACCTCTGGTACATACATCGCCCATAATCATAAACGTCGCCGTGTGTCGAGACCAACACTCCGCCTTGTTCGGGCATCGTCCGCTGCTGCAAATCGTATGGAGAGAGTGTTCTTGTACTATGCGAGCCACCTCCGCAAAAGCATCGCTCTTGTGGAGTCTGATTTTCAACCAATTAGGCTTTCTCGCAGGTACTTTTTCACCATACAGATTCGGCATTTTTTAAGTTCATTATTTTCCTATTGGTGCAAAGATACAAATAAATTCAAAATTCATAATGCAAAAAAGAGAATTATTTTTCACTATCTCGCTGTTTTTTAATAAAAACCCGAAAAAATAGAGAGGAGAGAGAAGAGGTTAAACGGAAAGCGGAAAGGTTTTTTAGGGGCGTTAGAGTTGTTAGGGGCGTTAGGGGTAGAATGCAAAATGCAAAACCGACGCTGCGGAGCGAGAGCAAAGGGTGCTTGCACACTATGCCGAGCCGCGAGGAGGAAAAGCCCTTGAAGAGGGGTTAATGCAGAATGCAAAATTAAAAATTATCTCCTAACTCCTATCTCCTCACTCCTAACTAAAAACACTGTTGGCTAATGGTCATAAACTAATTCTTCATTCTTAATTGAAAAACAGAGTTTTTTTTCTATCTTTGCATTATGGGAAGTGTGCTCTTAAACTCAATAAAGTATGTTCACGGTGTGGGTGAAGCGCGTGCCAAGTTACTTGAAAAGGAGCTTGGAGTTGCCACATTGGGGGATATGCTCTACCACTTTCCATTCCGCTACATTGACCGTTCGCGCACATACAAGATTGGCGAGATAACCGAAAATAACACCTCGGCATATATCCAACTGCGGGCGCGAGTGGTCGGAAAGGCTATCGCCGGCGAGGGGCGCAAGCAGCGTTACACGGTGATGGTTGCCGACGACACGGGGCGTGCCGAGATGGTCTGGTTCAAGGGCATCAAGTGGATAGATAAGGTTATTGAACATAACCGCGAGTATATAATCTTTGGGCGTCCATCGTTCTTCCGAGGCGACCTCTCGCTGATACACCCCGAGATAGAGAGTGTCGAGAAGGCTCTCTCCCGTCCGCGAGAGAGTGGTCTGCAAGGAATCTACTCCACTACCGAGCGACTCTCGACAACGCTCGGCACGAAGGGTATATATAATATAATGTGCGAGGTGTGGAATCTTGTGCGTGGAAAGATTGTGGATTATATGCCTGACTACCTGCGCAAAGCGCACGGTCTTATCTCGCTTGAAGAGGCTCTCTACAACATACACTTTCCGCAGTCGCCGGAGAGGTTGAAGCAGGCGCAGTTCCGACTCAAATTTGACGAGTTCCTCGGCATACAACTCAACATTCAGGCACATCGCTCCCTGCGTACGGGTGCGCGAAATGGTTTTATCTTTGCGCGTGTCGGGGATAAGTTCAACACCTTCTTCCACGAGCGACTTCCGTTTGCGCTAACCGAAGGTCAGAAGCAGGCGGTACGCGACGTGCGCAACGACTGTGTGTCGGGGGTGCAGATGAATCGTCTGTTGCAGGGCGATGTAGGTAGCGGAAAGACCGTTGTGGCACTCCTCACGATGTTGCTCGCCGCCGACAATGGCTTCCAGTCGTGTATGATGGTGCCAACCGAGATTTTGGCACGACAGCACTACGCCACCATCGCCAAGATGGTAGAGGGGGTGGGGGTGCGTGTTGCCATTCTTACCGGCACAACAAAGACAAAGGAGCGTCGCACAATCTTGGAGTCCCTCGCGGCAGGGGAGATAGATATCCTCATCGGCACACACGCCCTGATTGAGGAGAGGGTGCAGTTCTCAAACCTCGGACTCGTGATTATTGACGAGCAGCACCGCTTCGGTGTTGAGCAGAGGGCGAAGTTGTGGACAAAGAATGCGCAAGCACCACATATCCTTGTGATGACCGCCACACCAATACCGAGAACGTTGGCGATGACGCTATATGGCGACCTTGACGTCTCGATAATTCGCGGACTGCCACCCGGACGACAGCCCGTCAAGACCTACCACTACACCGAGTCGGCACGACTGCGACTCTTCGGCTTCCTCAAAGAGCAGATTAGACGCGGGCGACAGATATATATTGTCTATCCACTCATCAAGGAGTCCGAGAAGTTGGACTACATCTCCTTACAGGAGGGTTTTGATGCTATCGTGCGCGACTTCCCGCTACCCGACTTCCGCGTTGCGGTGTGCCACGGACAGATGAAGCCCGAGGCGAAGCAGGCGGCAATGGAGGAGTTCAAGCGTGGAGATGCCGATATCTTGGTTGCGACGTCGGTTATTGAGGTGGGCGTAGATGTGCCAAATGCCACCGTCATCGTAATTGAGTCGGCGGAGCGTTTCGGCTTGGCACAGTTGCACCAACTGCGAGGTCGTGTCGGACGTGGCTCGGAGCAGTCCTACTGTATTCTGATGACCGACGAGGGCATCTCTGCCGAATCAAGCAAGCGTTTGGAGGCGATGTGTCAGACGAGCGACGGCTTTGAACTTGCAGAACTTGACCTCAAACTGCGCGGTGCAGGCGACATCAACGGAACGGCACAGAGCGGCGTGGCGATTGACCTGAAAATTGCCAACCCGACCTACGATAACCAGATTCTACAACTTACCCACCGCGTAGCACGCGAGGTGTTGGAGGAGGACGGCACACTCTCTATGGAGAAGAACCTCTCGCTGCGACAACTGCGCGACCGCTATGCGGCGAGTTACAAGATGGACTTTTCGGAGATATCTTAACGATTGTGGCTATGAAGAGAAGAACAAAGATATACGTCGCACTCCTTTTTGGTTTGATATTTGCGACTCTACCTCTCAACAACGCTTCGGCGCAGTTGTTTCACGAGGGAGAGGTGTTGTACTATCGTGCAGCCTACCGTGCCAAGTTGGTGCCTAACACCGAGGTTGGCGAGGTTACGGTATCTACGAAGTGCGACACGCTCAATGGCAAGGAGGTTTTTCGCGTCATCGGCAATGGACGCACACTGCCCTTCTTCCGATGGTTCTTTAATATGAACGACACCTACAATATCTGGGTAGATAAGGAAACAAAGCGAACACAACGCTTTGAGAGCGATATTCGCGAGGATAAATATACCTTCCGCAGCAACTATCGCTACGTCTGGGACTCAATGAGGGTGCATACTTGGTCGCAGCGACGCAATAACACCCCGCGCACCAAGACGATGACACTCACCAAGGAGAGTATGGACGCCGTGTCGCTCTACTTTAACCTGCGCTCCGTAGATTTGGAGTCGTTCCGCGCGGGAGAACACCACCGACTCGATATGGTCTTGGAGGATACTATCAGGTCGTTGCGCTACCGCTTCATCAAGCGCGACACAATCAAAGTTCCGCGCGTGGGTAGGTTTGCCACGATGAAGTTTGCCTGCACGATAGGCTCCTCGGAGGAGTTCTCGTTTACGGACGGTACGGAGTTCTTCATCTGGATTACGGAGGACGAGAACAAGATACCCGTAATGCTCTCCTCGCCTGTCCGCGTGGGGGAGGTTCGCGCCTATCTGCGCTCGACACAAGGGTTGAAGTATCCGCTATCAAGTTTGATAGAAAAGAAATAATGTCGTATCTTTGTAACGCTTAAACACGTTTTATTATGGAAGAGAATAAGTATGATTACACCCCGGAGGAGGGTTATGACGAGGAGATTGAAGCCCAAAAGGCGGTCAAGAAATCGTTGCGCGGCTACCGCATCGTGGTTATCATTTTAGCCATCTTGCTTGCCGGTATCTCGGTACTATATTTCAGCCTCAACCACCAGCAACAGCAGGACTACAAGTTGTTGGCAGAGGATAGAGACTCTATTCAGAGCGACCTCAAATCGCTTATCGTTGCGTATGACGACTTGAAGTATCAGAACGATACCATCGCTGCACAGTTGCAGAAGGCGAGCGATATGATTGAGCAACTCAAATATGAGCGTCGCCTCAACTACAACACTATCAAGAAGTACCAAAAGGAGGTCGGAACACTCCGCACGGTGATGAAGAACTATCTGCGACAGATCGACTCGCTGAATAAGTTGAACAAGCAGGTTATCGGAGAGAATGTCAATCTCCGCAAAGAGGTCTCCACCGCAAATCTTCGTGCCGACATCGCCGAGGAGCGTGCTTCGGAGTTGCAGAACAAGGTGCGACAGGGCTCTGTCTTGGGCGCACGCAGCATCAGCATCATCGCTCTCAACAGCAAGGATAAGGAGGTGTCGCGCGTGAAGAATGCAGCCACACTGCGTGTAGATTTCACCGTTGCGGCAAACAAACTCGCAACAACGGGCAACCGCGAAATCTACCTGCGCATAATCTCGCCGGAGGGTTATCTCCTCGCAACAAAGGCGATGCCTACATTCCTCTTCAACGGAGAGAAGTTGGGCTACTCCGCTTCGCGTGAGATAGACTACCAGAACGAGGACGTCAGCGTCAGCATCTTCTACAAGGGCAGCGGCTTTGTTGCAGGTGCCTACAAGGTTGAACTCTACTCGGACGGCTATCTTATCGGCTCGGCAGAGTTGCCTATGCGATAGCAACACCGCACAATAATAAAATAGTAGCGAGGCTTGATTTAGCCTCGCTACTATTTTTACCCAAACGATGGTTAGAATGGGAGGTCGTCGATTGGCTGGGCGGACGATGCGGTAGGCATTGCCGGCTCATCGGTAGGCATCGGAGCCTCCACCTGCGGTGCTGCAACGGCTTGTGCCACCTGCTCCGCCTCCTTTGGCTCTACCTTCCACGCGCGGAGGTCGGTGTACCAACGCTCCTTGAACTCGCGCGACTCAATGTCGAACGATACGATATACTTCGCACCAACAACCAAGCGGGCAACTTCGTCCTGCTTGTTGAAGAACGTAACACACGCCTTGCGCGGGTATGGCGACTGCGACACAACCTCAAAGACTACATCCTGACGGTGCCACTCTCCACGTGCCGAGGTGCCACTTGTTGCGGGCAACTTCTTGAAAACAATTCCTTCAAATTCCATATTACTACGATTTTAATCTCTCTATTTTCGGCAAAGATACAAAAAATCAACAAAAGAGTTTTTCTTTTTTAGAATTGTTTTTATTATCTTTGCTTTATGAAGCAAGATAAAGTTATACTCCTATCCAACGATGATAGTTACCGTTCAAAGGGTTTTGAAGCAGCCATTGAGATTGCTCGCCGCTTCGGACGGGTGATTGCTGTTGCTCCGGAGACTCCGCAAAGCGGAATGAGCCAAGCGATAACCATTCACAACCCACTCCGCTTGAACAAGGTTCGCGAGGAGGAGGGTTTGGTCGTATATTCGCTGAATGGAACACCCGTTGATTGCGTGAAGATTGCGCTCGACTACCTCTTCCGCGACGAGAAGTTTGACCTGATGATTTCGGGCATCAACCACGGCTCAAATGCCGCCGTAAATGTGATGTACTCCGGCACAATGGGTGCTGCCATTGAGGCGTCGTTCTACAAGATTCCGAGTATCGGTCTGTCGGTTACCGACCACGACCCGAATGCCGACTTTGAGGGGGCTATCAAGTATGGTGTGAAGATTGTAGAGAGTCTCTTGAATGGAGATGTTCCGTTGCCGCTATGTCTGAATGTAAACGTGCCGAATATACCTTGTAGCGAGATTCGCGGCATAAGGCTGGCGCGACAGACACGAGGCTTCTGGCGCGAGGAGTTTTTTGAGCGCACCGACCCACACAACCGCAAATACTTCTGGCTGACAGGAGGCTTTGAGAACTCCGAGCCTACGGCACAAGATAGCGACGAGTGGGCGTTGGCTAACGGATATGTTTCGGTTGTTCCGGTGCAGGTGGATATGACCGCCTATGGGCAGATGGAGCAGTTGAAGGGGTTGTTGTAAAACAGATTTATTCAAATGAGTGTAGGTTTTATTATCCTAATGGTAACCATCACCATCGTACAGCTTGTGGCGATGGGGTTTGCCATACACCTTGTGCGTCGCACGAAGTACAATGCGATATGGATACTCTGTATCGTGGGCTTCGCGCTCTCCTTCGCACAGCACATCATACAGATATTTTCGCGCCACGGCTTCGTCATTGACAGCGGCCTCTACCTCACGCTTGATATTGCGGCTTCGTTGTGCGTTGTCTTGGCGGTGATCTTCGCCAACCGACTCGTAAACTATATTGACCGACTGAACTACCAGAAGTCGCTCTTCAACAAGCGCATTATGACGGCTATACTTCGTACCGAGGAGCGTTCCCGTCTGACCTTCTCCAAGGAGTTGCACGACGGAATGGGACCTCTGCTTTCGTCGGCAAAGATGTCGCTCTCGGCTCTCCCGACCGACAATCTGACCGACGAACAGCGCGAGATAATCTCCAATACACGCTACGTAGTAGATGAGGCGATACGCTCGGTACGCGAGATATCGAACAATATGTCGCCGCAAACACTTATGGACTTCGGCTTGGCGCAGGGGATAAAGAGTTTTATAACCCGTTTAAGTGCGCTGCACACCGTAGAGATTCGCTTTGCTACAAATCTGCGCAAGGAGCGTTTCGATAGAGATGTGGAGGTGATTATGTATCGTGTTATCTGTGAACTTATCAACAACTCGTTGAAGCACTCCGGCTGCACCACTATCAGCCTCTCGCTCTCGCTTGAAAACGGAGCGTTGAAACTTGACTACTCGGATAATGGTCGCGGATTCAGACCGAAGGCGATGATGGATTGCGGTATGGGCCTCTCCAACATAATGTCGCGCATAGATTCATTGAATGGAACACTGAACATCAACAGCCAAAAGGGGCGCGGAATGCACGCCGAGGCTGTGGTAAACATTCTCCCAAACAAAGATAAGTCCCACAAATCCAAACGAGATGGCAAGAGAGGTTAAAATAGCACTTGTCGATGACCACGCTCTCTTCCGCAACGGTTTGAGGGGGCTTATAGATGGTCGCAACGGCTGTCGTGTTGTCGCCGAAGCGGGCGATGGCGACGAGTTTTTGGAGTGCGAAGAGGCTCTCTCTGCCGATATAGTCTTTATGGACTTTGCGATGCCTACAATGTCGGGCGACAAGGCGACTATATTGGCGTTGGAGAGAAACCCAGACCTCAAAGTGATATGCCTCTCGATGTTTGGCGACGAGAACTACTATACCCGAATGGTCGAGTCGGGCGCAAAGGGTTTCCTGATGAAGGACTCCTCTATGGAGGAGGTCTTCGCAGCGATTGAGGCGGTGATGAATGGCGAGGAGTATTTCTGCCAAGCCGTTATGCAGACCATCTCCAATGCGTTGCGCCGACACGAGGATATAGATGCCCTCTCCGAGCGCGAGACCGATGTCTTGATTGGTATCTGTCGCGGCTTATCCACACAGGAGATTGCCGAGGAGTTGTTTATCTCCAAGCGTACGGTAGATGCTCACCGCGCCAACATTCTTGAAAAGACCGGCTCTAAAAATACGGCAAGCCTTGTGGTCTATGCCATAAAGCACCACTTGGTAGAGATATAACGAAACACCTAAAAACCAACCTAATATGAATGTAAAAGAGATTATGCTCGAATTGGAGCGCAAGCACCCGGGCGAGAAGGAGTATCTGCAAGCAGTACACGAAGTCTTGGAGTCTATTGAGGAGGTCTATAACCAACATCCGGAGTTCGAGAAGGCGAAGATTGTGGAGCGAATGGTTGAGCCCGACCGTATCATCACCTTCCGTGTAACGTGGGTAGATGACCGAGGCGAAATTCAAACCAACCTCGGCTATCGCGTACAGTTCAACTCGGCAATCGGTCCTTACAAGGGCGGTATCCGCTTCCACAAGGCGGTAAATCCTTCGATGTTGAAGTTCCTCGGTTTTGAGCAGACCTTCAAGAATGCACTTACAACCCTCCCTATGGGTGGTGCGAAGGGTGGCTCGGACTTTGACCCTGTGGGCAAGAGCGATGCCGAGATTATGCGATTCTGCCAAGCCTTTATGTTGGAGTTGTGGCAGAATATCGGACCCGATACCGATGTCCCTGCGGGTGATGTCGGCGTAGGTGGTCGCGAGATTGGATATATGTATGGAATGTACAAGAAGTTGGCTCGTGAGTACAACACAGGTGTCTTGACCGGCAAGGGCCTCACTTGGGGTGGCTCACTTATCCGCCCGGAGGCTACGGGCTTCGGCGCGTTGTACTTCGTTGAGCATATGCTCCACCGCGCAGGCAAGGAGTTGAAGGGGGCAACAATCGCTATTTCGGGCTTCGGAAATGTGGCTTGGGGAGCAGCGAAGAAGGCTACCGAGTTGGGCGCAAAGGTTATCGCAATTTCGGGACCTGACGGCGTAATTCTCAACCCTAACGGAATGAACGACGAGAAGATTGCCTATATGTTGCAACTTCGTGCATCAAATCAGAATATCGTAGCACCATTTGCCGAGAAGTTTGCCGATGCGACCTTCGTACCGGGCAAGAAGGCTTGGAGCGTGAAGTGCGATATCGCACTCCCTTGCGCCTTCCAGAACGAATTGACAGGTGCCGACGCTGAGGAGTTGCTCGCAAATGGCACTTGGTGCGTTGCGGAGGTATCAAATATGGGCTGTACACCGGAGGCTATCGCAGCGTTCCAGAAGGCTCGTATCCTATTTGCGCCGGGCAAGGCTGTAAACGCAGGAGGTGTGGCAACTTCGGGCTTGGAGATGACACAGAATGCGATGCACATCTCGTGGTCGGCAGCCGAGGTAGATGAGAAGTTGCACTATATAATGCGCTCTATCCACGATGCTTGCGTCAAGGCGGGTGCCGAAGGCGACTACACCAACTATGTGAAGGGTGCAAATATCGCCGGCTTCCTCAAAGTCGCACAGGCAATGCTCGAACAAGGAATCGTTTAATCGGTAAATCCTTTCAGAAAATAATAAGAACCAGCCTAACAAGTTTTTTTGTTAGGCTGGTTCTTCTGATTGTATAAAGTTAAACAATAGGGGTTATCTATCCTTCTTCTTCTCGATTTGGCGTTTTAGGGCATCAAGAGCCAAGTCCACAGCCTCCTCAAATGTGCGGGCACGCTGCTCGCTTACGATATCTCCTCCCGGAACGCGGAGGGTTACAAGTGCTACTTTGTTGCCCTTCTCGCTATCCTTATCCAACTTCAAAACAACATCAACGCCTGTGGAGCTGTCCTCAAAACGCTCCAATCTCGACATCTTCTTCTCTACAAATTCGATAAGCTGCTTGCTCGCATCGAACTTTACTGATTGAATCTTAACCTCCATAGTGTAAAGTTTTTATTGGTTAATGACTATGACCGCACCCGCAGGTTTGGTCGAGAACTATTACTATTTATGCGGATGTGCCTTGGCATATACCGCTTGTAGTTGTGCAATACTATTGTGTGTGTAACACTGTGTCGTCTTCAACGAGGAGTGTCCCATCAACTCCTGTATATCGCGCATATCGGCATCTCTATTGAGCAGATGTGTCGCAAAGGTATGGCGCAATACGTGTGGCGAACGCTTCCCCGGAATGTTTGCTCCGCTTAACTCTCCGTGTACGATACGCTGTACCGAGGTGCGCGACAGGGGCTCTCCGCGCTGGGTTACTATCAACCTATCTTGTGCCGACACCCCCATATTTTGACGTTGTAGCAACGCAATATATTGTCTTACGCGCTCACCCATCTCCTCCAATACGGGTATCACGCGAGTCTTCTCACCCTTACCCACAACACGAAGCGAGAGGAAGTCGGAGGAGAAATCACCAATTTTGATACCACACAGTTCGGCAAGACGAATACCGCAACTATAAAATAGGGAGATAATAAGGGCATTTCGCTGCTCCAAGAAGTTGTCCGTAGCACTCTTCTCGCGCTCCATCGCAAGCAAAGTCTCCATACGCGTCTCCGGAACAAACGACGGTAACCTCCGTGATGTGCGTAGGGTGGATATTCGGCTAAATATATCCTTATTTATAAGATTTTGCTGACGTAGATAGCGGTAGAAACAGCGCAATGAGGAGAGTTCACGATTCATTGAGGCCGCCGATATTCCGCGCTTCTTATCCTTGCCTTTGCCGACCTTCTCCTCTTTTCTATACATTATCCACTCGCGAATATCGTTTGTGGAGACCGAGGTGAGATCCACCTTCTCAACATCAACCCCGCGCTCGCGAGCGCACCACGCAGCGAACAACTCGACATCGTGTCGGTAGTTGCGCACGGTCAATGGAGAGTACCTCTTTTCAGCCTCAATGTATGAAATGAACGCGTTAATCATCGTGTAACACCTGCATCCGCCATAGTAACACAACTCGCGCTACCACTTGCGGACCTATACAAAGATAAAAATTTGTTCGCAAAAATGCAACAACTACAAAAACTTTTTCGCAAATAGAGATGTTTTACTGTTTTTCAATAAAACATTATTAAAATTATTTTATTTTGTAAATCGCTGTATATCTGCATATTAAGCAAAAAGACACAAAAAGACCTAAAAAATAATTAAAAATTTTTAATAAAAAACTTGCACAGTTCATCAAAACCCCTTATCTTTGCAACGAAGTTTTAAGGTTCATTTTAGGTTAGTAGTTTTAGGTTGGTTGAGGAAATCGGAAGGTTGTGACGTGCTGTCACTAAGACTGTGGGAGGTGCTCTCCTATCAGTCGAATACCTCCGAAGACCTCTTTTTTTTGTTTTATGCAATATGGTTGGCTTGCTTGCAGCAACCCCTCCTCGGCTTCACCTCGGCAAAACCTACATCAAACATTTGAATAGTGCTGCGCACCACAAATAATTTGCTGGCATTTCCGCGTCAAAAAAATTGCCTCGGATGTGTCAGCAAATCATTTTCCCTTCGGGTGAACAAATGTTCTCTGTCTGTTTTGCGCTCGGTTCGCATTCGGTTGAGGAAATCGGAAGGTTGTGACGTGCTGTCACTAAGACTGTGGGAGGTGCTCTCCTATCAGTCGAATACCTCCGAAGACCTCTTTTTTTGTTTTATGCAATACGGTTGGCTTGCTTGCAGCAACCCCTCCTCGGCTTCACCTCGACAAAACCTACATCAAACAATGGCTTTGTACAATTGTGCTATTTTGAATAAGTGAAAAGGGCGGTATTTGGTACCGCCCTTTCTTTGTTTAGTTCTCAAATGTGAGCCTATCCTCTCGGCAATCTACCACAATCGGTTTTGTCCTATCTACGATAGCCGCCAAGATACGCTTTGAGAGTTCATTTACAACCTCGCGCTGAATAACTCGCTTGACGGGGCGTGCGCCATACGCCACATCGTAGCCCGTGTGTGCTATCCATTGGCGAGCCTTATCCGTTACGCGGAGTTCAACGCCGATATCTTTGAGCATCTTATGCACCTTCGCAAGTTGGATATCCACAATCTCGGCAATCTCCCTCTCGCCAAGCGGCTCAAACATCACAATCTCATCAACACGATTTAGGAACTCCGGTTTCAGTTCGCGCTTCAACATCTCTATTACGTCGTGGCGGAGGTGGTTGATAATATCCTCCGAGACCTCTCCTCCGTTTGCTGTGGCGCGAGCAAACTGCTCCTGAATAAGTTGTGCGCCCATATTGGAGGTCATAATAATTATAGTATTGCGGAAATCTACCGTGCGTCCCTTATTATCGGTCAGGCGACCATCGTCCAAGACCTGTAACAAGATATTGAAGACATCGGGGTGCGCCTTTTCAATCTCGTCGAGCAGCACCACCGAGTATGGCTTGCGACGTACCGCCTCGGTGAGTTGTCCGCCCTCGTCGTAGCCGACATATCCCGGAGGCGCACCTACGAGGCGCGATACGGCGTGTCGCTCCTGATACTCGCTCATATCTATACGAGTCATCATATTCTCGTCGTTGAAGAGGAACTCCGCCAAGGCGCGTGCCAATTCGGTCTTGCCGACACCCGTAGAGCCGAGGAAGATGAACGAGCCGATAGGGCGGTGTGCATCGGAGAGTCCTGCGCGGGAGCGACGCACTGCATCTGCCACTACCGATATAGCCTCCTCTTGCCCAACCACGCGGGCGTGTAGTGCCGCCTCCATATTGAGCAACTTCTCGCGCTCGGAGGCTAACATACGCTTAACAGGGATACCTGTCCAACGCGATACTACCTCGGCGATATCCTCGGCATCGACCTCCTCCTTGATCATTGAGCCTCCGTCGGCGGTGGCTTTGTCAAGGCTCTCTTGGAGTGAGGTTATGCTCTTCTCTGCCTCCACAATTGCTCCGTAGCGTATCTCGGCAACCTTTCCGTAGTCGCCCGTACGCTCCGCCTGCTGTGCCTCGATTTTGAGTTGCTCGATGCGCTCCTTCTTCTGTTGAATTTGGCGCAGTATATCGCGTTCGCTCTCCCACTTGGTTCGCATTGTTGATGCCTGTGCCTTCAACTCCGAAATCTCGCCATCAAGTCGTTTGATGCGCTCCTTGTCGCCCTCGCGACGTATCGCCTCGCGCTCAATTTCAAGTTGGCGGATACGGCGGTCAAGGTTGTCCAACTCCTCCGGTACGGAGTTCATTTCAAGTCGCAGACGTGATGCCGCCTCATCAACAAGGTCTATCGCCTTGTCGGGGAGATGACGTGAGGTGATGTAGCGGTGCGAGAGTTCTACCGCCGAGACGATAGCCTCATCCTTGATTCGTACCTTGTGGTGATTTTCGTAACGCTCCTTCAAGCCTCGCAGAATGGAGATGGCATCCTCCATCGTAGGCTCATCAACCATAACCTTCTGGAAACGACGCTCCAACGCCTTGTCTTGCTCAAAATACTTCTGGTACTCGTCAAGCGTTGTCGCACCGATAGTACGCAACTCACCACGCGCAAGGGCGGGTTTCAATATGTTGCCGGCGTCCATTGCGCCACTCGTTTTGCCTGCACCTACGAGGGTGTGAATCTCGTCAATGAAGAGAAGTACCTCGCCCTCGCTTGCGATAACCTCCTGCACGACCATCTTCAATCGCTCCTCAAACTCGCCTTGATACTTTGCGCCGGCAATAAGCGCACCCATATCAAGCGAGAAGAGGCGTTTTGTGCGGAGATTTTCGGGTACATCGCCATCTATGATACGATGGGCGATGCCCTCGGCAATGGCGGT
>JAFXHB010000066.1 GCA_017536605.1 Alistipes sp. | reverse complement strand
GGGCGTTGAGTATGGCGTTGCAATGATTTCGGAGGGTGTATTCCACGCTCTTTCGGACGAGGAGATTGCAAAGTCGGGCGTTCACTTCACATACGACGACCACGGACACCCAGAGTTGGGTAAGGTATCGAAGGCTCACATCTTCAACGAGATGTTGGAGGCTAAACTCAAAGAGTTGAAGATCAAGGTTAAGTCGCGCCCTGTTGAGATTGGCTACGAGGTACGTTGCCAGACTCCTATCGCTTATGACTTGGTTTACTGCTCGGAGTTGGGTATGGGTGTTTACAAACTCTTCTCGGAGGGTAAGACCGGCTGTATGGTCTATATCTCGCAGGACGGTTTCGTATCGCCACTCTACTTGAAGGATTTGCAGGACCCTACAACCGGAAAGATTCCGCCACGTCTTGTAAATATCGAGTCAGATAAGATTCAGCAGGTTATCAACAACATTATGAACTACCTCACCGAGGAGGATTACGAGGCTGCAAAGCAGTATGTAGCTAATCCAGAGGCTTACGACTTCCGTAAGATTTTGAATTGGTAATCCCTTAATGTGATAGTACAGAGGAGGCTCTCGTTACGAAAGCCTCCTCTGCTATTTATATTTCACCTCGGCTATCAACTCAATTTTAAGAGCAAGCCCGTGTAACTTTCAACTTATTTTTTATATCTTTGCGCTATGATTGACAGAGATACCGTAGATAGGATATATTCGGCAGCCGATATAGTTGAGGTTATAAGCGACTATGTTACGCTCAAACGTAAAGGTTTGAACTATCAGGCTTGTTGTCCTTTCCACAACGAGAAGACACCTTCGTTTGTAGTGTCGCCATCAAAGGGCATCTACAAGTGCTTCGGTTGCGGCAAGAGCGGTAATGCTGTAACTTTCGTGATGGAACACGAAAGTATAACCTATCCGGAGGCTCTGCGCATCGTTGCCAAGAAGTATGGCATTGAGATTCAGGAGAAGGAGCAGACCGAAGAGGATATTCAGCGCAACAATAACCGCGAGAGTATGTTTATGCTCAATTCGTGGGCGTCGGACTACTTCGCAAATACGCTACATAACACCGACGAGGGTATCAGTGTCGGACTCTCCTACTTCCGTCAGCAGAGAGGCTTCTCGGAGGCTACAATTCGTAAATTCGGTTTAGGTTTCTGCCCTTCGGGAGGCGATAAGATGACCCAAGATGCACTACGTGCGGGCTACAAGGAGGAGTTCCTGCTCTCGACAGGTCTTACGCTCAAACGCGAAGAGGACGGACGACTATATGACCGCTTCCGCGAGCGAGTGATGTTCCCCGTACACAACATTTCGGGCCGCATCGTCGCATTCGGAGGTAGAACCCTACGCACCGACAAGAAGGTTGCCAAATATCAGAACTCGCCCGAGAGTGAGATTTACAGCAAATCGCGCGAGATTTATGGTTTATACTTCGCCAAGCAGGCAATACAGCGTCAGGGCTATGCCATTATGGTTGAGGGATATACCGATGTTATCTCAATGCACCAATCAGGTGTAGAGAATGTTGTGGCATCGTCTGGAACATCACTCACCGTTGAGCAGGTTAAGTTGCTCGGTAGATTTACGAAGGATATAACCATAATGTACGACGGCGACTCGGCAGGACAGCACGCCTCTATTCGCGGTATAGATTTGGTGCTTAAAGAGGGGCTGAATGTACGCGTTGTGCTTTTGCCCGTTGAACACGACCCCGACTCCTTTGCCCGCTCACACTCGGCAGAGGAGGTTCACGAGTTTATAAAGAATAATAGCCAAGACTTTATCGCTTTTAAGGCAAAGTTGCTCCTTGATGAGGCAAATAATGACCCAATAAAGCGTAGTAACGCCATCAAAGAGATGGTTGAGTCTATCGCTCTCGTGCCTGACAATATACAGCGTTCACTCTACACTACACAGTGCGCTGCACTTATGTCGGTAGATGAGAATATCCTTATCGGAGAGATTGCCCGCAAACGTGTTCTCTCAATAGGCGACAGGGAGGCGGAAGAGTTCCTACGTCGCGAGCAGAACAAGTGGTGGAAAAATAGGCGTGATGAGGAGATTCGCCCAAGCGAAGATGCGATGCACATAGGCTCCATATCGGTTGGAAGCAGTGCGAAGACCTTGGAGCGCGAGATACTGTACTACCTACTGCTATATGGAGATAAAGAGTTTGATATCAAAGAGGGCAAAACCTTGGTTCCAACGAGGGTCGCAGATGCAATTCTTGACTCCATAGCAAAGGACTCGTTGAATTTCGGAGATAGAGAGTATAGAGAGATTCTCGCCGAGTGCCAAAAATGGTTTGAGGAGGGCAAAGAGTTTGATATACAGCAACTAACAACACACCCTGACCACAACGTTTGCCGTGCCGCGATTGACATTATTGCCTCCGATGCGAACTACGTTGAGAGTGCAATATGGGGACAGCGCGAGGTACATAGATCCTCCGAGCAAGATGTGTTACGTGTAGGTATTCCAAAGGTATTGGGACTCTATCGCACCAAGCGTCTAACGCAGATGATAGAGGAGTTGCAGTACAAACTTGACCACGAAAGTCTTACAGAGGATGAGGAGTTGAGAATCACGGAACAGATTGCAGGCCTCTTGCAGATTAAAGTAAAATACTCTCGTGGCGTTAATCGCACCACTGTATAGGGTGCGACACAACGCAACAAGAGCATTAGTTCTCCATCAAGTACGCCTTGATAAATCCATCTAAATCACCATCAAGTACACCATCACAATCGGTGGTTTGATAGCCTGTGCGGTGGTCCTTAACTCGCCTATCATCAAGCACATAGGAGCGAATTTGCGAACCCCACTCAATCTTCTTCTTGTCCGCCTCGATAGCCTGCTGTGTGGCGCGGCGTTTCTCCAATTCGTATTGGTAGAGTTTCGAGCGTAGGATACGCATCGCATTCTCCTTGTTCATCAACTGCGAGCGAGTTTCCTGATTTTCGATAACATAGGATATCTCCTCGCCCGTCTGCTCATCTTTGAAGTGGTAGCGAAGTCGTGCCGCCGTTTCGACCTTATTTACATTCTGACCTCCTGCACCACTCGAACGGAAGGTCTCCCACTCGATATTGGCTGGGTTTACAACCACCTCGATAGAGTCATCTACGGCAGGCGTAACCGCCACCGAAGCAAAGGTGGTTTGTCGTTTGTTGTTGGCGTTGAATGGAGAAAGACGAACCAAGCGATGCACTCCGTTTTCGCTTTTGAGGTATCCGTAGGCGAAGTCGCCTTCGACCTCCATCGTGCAGGATTTTACACCCACCTCGTCGCCCTCTTGGAAGTCGAGCATCTTCACTTTGTAGCCGTGCGCCTCGCACCAACGGGTGTACATACGGAGCAGCATCGAAGCCCAATCGAGAGCCTCCGTTCCACCTGCTCCGGAGTTGATATCGATAATGGCTCCCATCTTGTCCTCCTCGCCGGAGAGCATATTGCGAAGTTCGAGTTTTTCAACGAGGTCTGCGGCTCGGGCGTAGGCTTGCTCGGCGTCATCTTCGGAGGCGAGCCCCTCTGTGATAAATTCGGGCATTAACTCCACCTCATCAACCGCTTTGCGCACCTCCTCATAACCCTCAACCCAACTCTTTATCGAGGCAACCTTGCGCAACTGCTCTTGCGCCTTTTCGGGGTTCTCCCAAAAGTCGGGTT
>JAFXHB010000065.1 GCA_017536605.1 Alistipes sp. | reverse complement strand
GGCGTTGAGGGTATCCGTAAAGGTAAAGGCGAACTCTTTGACTTCTTGGCGGAAAACGGAGGTCGTGCCTTTGTTCCGGAGGAGGACGAGGTGCTGGTCGCTATGGCAGCCGAGCGAGAAACAATGGCGACCGAATACTACTCGCGTGAGGTGGGGCGTGGCTTTGAAAGCCACCTCGTAGGCGACTACAACCGCTATAACATTGCCGCTGCCGTGAAGGTGGGACGATACTTTGATATAGACGACCGCCATATCGGCGAGGCTATACTCTCGTTTACACCCGACAATAACCGTTCGCAGGCGGTTACAACGGAGCGCAACCGTCTGATTGTAGATTGTTACAACGCCAACCCGTCAAGTATGGCTGTGGCGTTGGAGAATGTTGCATCGGTTGATGCGGAGCGTAAAGTGCTGATTTTAGGTGATATGCTTGAACTCGGAGAATGGAGTGCAGAGGAGCATCGCACAACTCTTCGTCAGGCAGACACTCTTGGTGCGGAACTATATCTTGTTGGTGGTGAGTTCGGTGCAGCCTACGAGGCGTTGAGAGAGGAGTTGCAGAGTGAGTGCCACACCTTCGCCTCGGCAGAGGAGGTGAAGTCGGCATTGCTGGCACAGCCTGTTGAGGGGGCGTTAGTGTTGATAAAGGGCTCACGCGGCATCGCTTTGGAGCGCGTTGTTGAGTGCTTGTAGCGCGTGATTGCTTTGAGATAGGGGCGAAGGGTAAGACTCTTTCGCCCTACTTTTTTGCCTTCGGGAATGCGAGCTTGTATGGCGCGTGGTTAATCTGCTCCTCCTCCGGCAGTACGGGGCGCAGACGAGGGTAGTGGTGTCGCAGATATACCTCAATGTTGCGCGGAGCCTTGACCATCATTCCGCCAAACTCCATCTCTACGCAGTTCTCAATATCGGCACGTGTGATTTGGTCTTTCGGCATTCGCACGATATTTACGCGCTTGGTGTTGCAATGGTTGTAACGACCTAATACGCTGTTCATTATGCGGTATATTCGCTTGCGAGAGAATAGTGTTGTTACAGTGCGTATTGCGGCGCACATTACCCACGATTTCGGCAGTGGCTCGTCAATCTGGCACTTGCCGCAGTGTCGCCACAACCACACCTCCTTGCCCATAAAGCAATTTATCCAAAACTTCGCCTCAAAGCGGTGTAGTCGCTCCAAAAGTGAGTTGTCGGGTATGCGGTCATAGGGGAAGATATCTACGAAGATGCCGTGATGGATATCCATATTGCGCCAAATCTCCTCCACGAAGAGTGAGTCGTTACGCTTGACCTTCGCAAAGTAGAACGGTGTATTTGCCTCTGTGCCAAACCATTCAAGGAAGTATTCCGAAGAGAGGTGCTTCGGTGCTTCGCGCAAGAAACGCTCGTAGTCGGAGCGTACCATACCGACATCTATATCGTCGTCCCACGGCACAATTCCCTTGTTGTACAATGCACCTATTGCCGAGCCTCCCTGTATGAAGTAGGGTATGTTCAATATCTCGCATACACGGATAATCTCCGCCAAGATGCGATATAACTCCTTGTGGAGTTGCTCCAAATCTGCTTTTGCGTACTTCATAAGACTATTGTACCAATAGGTTACACCCTCGTATATCGCTTGCTTCAACTCTGCCTTCAATGCGGAAGGAGCCGTCGTCATAGCGTATGCCCATATCCTGCGTGGCGATAAATGCGCACGAGGAGATATTGGCAAGGTCTATTATATCTATCGCTCCGCGCCTGTTGTTTGCAAGGCGTGCGAAGGGGTTATTTACATCGCGAATCAAGACCCTTATCCAGCGAGGTGTGCGGAATATGCCGTCGCCGAAGGAGTAGCCTTGCGACAATAACTCTGCCATACCATACTCCGAGTGAATCTTCTCCACACCGAAGGCGTTACATAGTATGCGGTGCAACTCCGACTTCGGGAGTTCGGCACGTCGCCCCTTCATACCGCCCGTCTCCATCACTATCGTATCGGATAGTTTCGGCGCATACTGCTCCGCCAACTCCAAGAGGGCATATGTTACGCCGAGTAGTATTTTAGGCTTGGTGTTTTGTGCCATATCGGCAAGCAGCGTGTCGTAGTTGTGAAGGTAGAAGCCTCCCGAACCGCACTCACGAATGAGTTTGTCGGCCATATATACCAACGACGACCCTTCGCGTTCAAGGTAGGAGGGGAGCAGGGCATAGATGCTCCACCTGCTCGGCTCTCCGTAGAAGGCGCGAAAGCCCTCTGTGAAGGCTCGCTCATAGAGTGAGAGGTCGGCTACGGCGTGGTGTGAGGGGTGCATACCCGTCGTTGCACTTGATGTGAATACAATTTGAGGCTCGCTCTCCCCGCAGTAGATGTCGTGCGACTTGAACAACTCAATCGGCAACATCGGAATCTCCTCAACTCGTTGAATAGAGTCGGGTGCGACACCTATAAGTTGCAGATATTGCGCGTATGGTGCGCACGCAACCGCCTGATGACGAAATAGGCGCAGTGCCTCACGCTCAAACTCCTCCTCGGTAGCGATGCCGAATATGTCATCGTAACAAATCATAGAACAAAGGTACAAAATTTATCCCAAATTTTTATATCTTTGTGGTTATAAAAAGCGTTACAACTATGGACCAACCGAAAATAGAGCGCGTGTTGCGCCTGATGAAACTGATGGCGGGCGGTATAAACTATACGGTGGAGGAACTTGCCGACAAGTTGCAGACCTCGCCTCGCTCAATATATCGCTATATAGAGACCTTCAAGGATGCGGGCTTTGTGGTGCAGAAACTTGAAGGAGGAGTCTATAAACTCGGCAAGGAGAGCCGCTATTTCAAGGAGATATCGCAACTCATACACTTTACCGACGAGGAGGCGCATATCGTAAATCAACTTATTGAGAGCCTTGACAATACGAATATGCTCAAACAGAATCTACGACGCAAACTCTCCTCAATATATAATTGTACATCGCTTGCCGACTCGGTGGTTAAAGGCAAGAATGCCACGAATGTAAATGCCTTGATAGAGGCGATAAACGAACACCGACAGGTGGTGCTTCAACGCTATGCCTCCTCGCATACGGGTGTGGTGCGCGACAGAAGGGTAGAGCCGTTTGGCTTTACGACAAACTATGTTCAGGTGTGGTGCTATGATACGGAGGACGGCAAGACAAAACTATTTAATATCGCGCGTATTGGAAGTGTTGAGGTGTTAGAGCGCGAGTGGGAGAATGAGGCTCACCACGAGGAGGTCTATCTTGACGTATTCCGCACTTCGGGCAACCGCCTCACTGCGATAACGCTTGATTTGGGGCTTCTTTCGCGCAACCTGCTTATTGAGGAGTACCCCCTTGCCGAGCGCGACCTGACACCGCTTGGCGATGGACGCTGGCAACTGAAAACAGAGGTCTGTAACTATGCCGGCATTGGGCGATTTGTTATGGGACTGCTTGATGATATCACTATTGTTGACTCGCCCGACTTTCAAAACTATATAGCGACAAAGATTGAGGCAGGAAAACTAAAATTAGATAGGAGTTAGGAGATAGGAGTGGGATTAACGGAAAACGGAAAACTAAAAAATTGACAATTAAAGGTTTTTTAATTTTGCATTAACCCCTCTTCGAGGGCTTTTCCTCCTCGCGGCTCGGCAAAGGGTGCTTGCACCCTTTGCTCTCGCTCCGCAGCGTCGGTTTTGCATTTTGCATTCTCAATACCCCTAACGCCCCTAACAACCTTACCCCCCCCCACCTCTACCTCTTTGCAACGGGATTCGAACGGCGGCAGAAGCCGAGAGCAGACCAAGAGGTGGGGAGGTGGTGCAAGACCGAAGGTCTGATGTGAAGAGTCGATACTGACG
>JAFXHB010000064.1 GCA_017536605.1 Alistipes sp. | reverse complement strand
GATAAGGTGCGTGCATACATCAACTGCAAGAAGTTGAACGACGAGGAGTATATCAACTCCAACTATATTATAATGTGTACCAAGAACGGTACGGTGAAGAAGACCAAGTTGGAGGCATATTCACGTCCTCGTGCCAACGGTATCAACGCGATTGAGATTCGTGAGGGCGACCGTCTTATTGAGGCTAAACTCACAAGCGGCACTGCCGAGATAATGATTGCAACACGCGAGGGTAAGGCTATCCGATTCAACGAGGCCACCGTACGCGAGGTGGGTCGTACCTCAATCGGTGTACGCGGCGTATCGCTTGAAGGCGACAACGAGGCTATCGGCATGATCTGCATTGAGCCGGACTCAAATGAGGATGTACTCGTTCTCTCGGCTAACGGCTTCGGAAAGCGTACCAATGTTGAGGAGTATCGTGTTACCAACCGTGGCGGTAAGGGTGTCAAGACAATCAACATCACCGATAAGACAGGTGAGTTGGTGGCTATCAAGGCTGTAACCGACGATAACGACTTGATGATTATCAACCGTTCGGGTATCACTATCCGCACCTCCATTGAGCAGATTCGTGTGGCAGGTCGTGCAACGCAGGGCGTACGTATCATCAACCTCCGCGAGGGCGATGAGATTGCTTCGGTTGCCGTAGTTCCTGTAACCGAGGAGGAGGAACTTGAAGAGGGCGCAGTAGTTGAAGGTGCAACAGAGGGTGCAGAGGATACCGCCGAAGCACCTGCCGCAGAGCCTACAAATGAAAATGAACAATAAATCATAAACATTAACCGTTAGAATAATATGAAAAAGATTATCTCAATGGTAGTGGTTTTAGCGGCACTGGTAGTGCCTACCGTTACCGCACAGAAGATCAACACAGAGTCGTTCAATGCTCGTATGGAGAAGAGCGATGCCGACATTGCAAATCCTAAAAAGGCAGGCAAGGCTGCAACGTGGCTCAACCGTGCAAAAATTCTCCAAGAGGCTATCACTGCCCCTACAAAGGGACTCTATGGCAATGGTCTTGATGTATCTATGCTCAATGTTATCTTGGGTGTAAATCCTACATCTACCAACGGCGACACCTATTCGTACGAGTGGGTGGATATCTACTCAAAGAACAAGAAAGTTGTCGGTTGGAAGATAAAGAAGGAGGTTATTCCAAATGCATTCCAACTTATGATGGAGGCCTATGAGAAGGCCTATGAGTTGGACTCTAACACCATCGCAAAGACCAAGAGTGCGGTTGAGACACTCAACTCCTTCTACACCGAGTTGGGTGCAGCGAGCCTCAACACACAGAACTACAAGGAGGCTATCGACGCATACGTAAAGGCTATCGACTTGCAGAGCAGTCCGGCGATACGCAAGGTTGATCCTAACTACTACTTCTTCGCAGGTCAGTTGGCCGCATACCTCGGAACAGAGAATGTGCAATACTTCATCGACGGCGAGAAGTACCTCACACAGGCGAAGGATTTGGGCTTCACCGATGAGCAGGGCAACCTCTACTACTTCCTCTTCCACTGCTACTATGGTCAGCGCGAGGCAGACAAGGAGAATATCGTAAAGGCAAAGAATATCCTTTTGGAGGGTATTGAGAAGTATCCACAGAACGAGCGCATTATGGAGGGTTTGATTCAACTCTACACCTCAAAGGATAATGTAGGTAATCCGGCAGAGTTGGTTGGTCGTCTTGACAAGATGCTCTCCGAGAAGCCTGAAAATGCCGATTTGTGGTTTGCACGTGGTCAGATCTTCTTCAAGTTGAAGAACTTTGACGAGTGTATCAACTCGTTCCTCAAAGTGAATGAGTTGCGCCCTAACGACTATGACGCAAACTTCTACCTCGGCTACTTCTATATCGCAAAGGGCGATGAGGTAAACCGCAACTTCAACAAGCGTCTTGACAGTATCAGCAGTCAGGAGGAGTACCAAGCCGGTTTGAAGGAGGTTTCAAGGGCGTATATGAAGGCGTTGCCTTACTTTGAGAAGGCTATGGAGATTCGTCCAGATGCAGTTGATTGTGCCGAGTATCTCAAACAGCTCTGCTTCCGTCTTCGTGACGAGGAGGGCGTGATGGATAAGTACAACAAGTACAACGCTATCTACAAGAAGTTGAAGGGCATTCAATAGTCCCGCATAAAAATAGTAGTGGCGCAGAGTTTTCTGCGCCACTATTGTTTTAGGCCATTAGCCATTAGTTTATATACCTATTTATTATAGTTGGTTTATCTCACTCTGCCCGGATACATTTCAAGTGCTTTGCCGAGAATGCGGATTGCTTTTTTCAGTTCCTCCTTCTCCAAGACGTATGCAATACGTACCTCATCGTGTCCCAAGTCAGGTTCTGAATAGAAACCCGAGGCAGGAGCCATCATAATAGTCGCGCCCTCGTACTCAAATTCGCGCAAGCACCACTCGCAGAACTTATCGCTATCGTCTATCGGCAAACGGGCAATGGTATAGAACGCGCCCATCGGAATTGGTGAGAAGACACCATCAATCTTGTTCAACTCATCTACCAAGCAGTTTCTGCGCTCAATATACTCCTCGTAGGTATGTATAGCATATTCGCGTGGAGCATCAAGCGACGCTTCGGCTGCAATCTGTCCGAGCAATGGTGGCGACAAACGTGCCTGACAGAACTTCATCACCGCTGCACGCAGAGTCTTATTCTTGGTAATCAGAGCACCGATACGGATACCACACTCCGAGTATCGCTTCGACACCGAGTCAATCAGCACAACATTCTCCTCTATGCCCTCCAAGTGGCAAGCCGAGATATAGGGCGAGCCAGTATATATAAACTCGCGATAGACCTCGTCCGAGAAGAGGAACAAATCATACTTCTTGACCAAATCGCGAATGCGATTCATCTCTTTACGAGTATAGAGGTAGCCTGTCGGATTATTCGGATTACAAATCAAGATACCGCGTGTGCGCTCGTTTATCAACGCCTCAAACTGCTCTATTGAAGGCAGCGCAAAGCCACTCTCAATGGTCGAAGTGATAGGACGAATAACCGCACCTGCCGAGACAGCAAACGCCATATAGTTAGCATACGCAGGCTCCGGAACGATAATCTCATCTCCCGGATTCAGGCACGACATAAAGGCGAACAGTACCGCCTCCGAGCCGCCCGCCGTAACGATAATATCATCGGGCGAGAGTTTTATCTGGTATTGGTCGTAGTAGCCGACCAACTTCTCACGAAGCGACAAGAAACCGTCGCTTGGGCTATACTCCAATATCTCACGGTCTATATTGCGAATGGCATCAAGTGCCACCTGTGGTGTCTTGATATCGGGCTGACCGATATTCAGATGATAGACCTTCGTGCCACGTCTTTTTGCCTCCTCGGCAAGTGGAGCAAGGCGACGTATTGGCGATGCAGGCATAAGGACTGCACGTTCCGAAATCTTTGGCATAGGCTGATGATTTATAGGTTAAACGACTCTATCTTATCAAGTAGTGGCGTAAAGTCCAAATAGGTGTTGGCAAACTCGTCGTACGACAACTCCGTATGCCCATCTTCCGGCACATCGGAGATAACCTTAACCGCCAAGACGGGGGTATTATTCGCCATCTCGCAAGCGATTGCGATTGCGCCTATCTCCATATCAAATATGGCCTTCTCCACCGAAAAGCGTTGCTTTATCTCGGCTACCGACTTGGCATTGACAAATGAGTCGCCCGTAAAGACCATAACATCGTCGCTACCGCACAACGCTCTTGCATCGCTCACCTCCGGAATAAAGCCCTCCGGAATATCGGCGTCGTGGTACTGCACCCTATTCGGCATCACGATATCGCCTTGATGGAAGCCAAGCGTACCTGCCGCGTAGCCAATCACAACAACCATATCGTAGGGTTGCTCTGCCTGCAAAAGGTAGCGCGTGATGGTTGCTGCTGCTGCCGCCTTACCGATACCGCTAAATGCCACCGTATAGTGGTGCTGCGTTGCGCCCTTGCGCTCAATGGCAAGGCGTATATTCTTATTCTC
>JAFXHB010000005.1 GCA_017536605.1 Alistipes sp. | reverse complement strand
GAGTCGCTTGTCTTGGAGAATGGTGGCAAGTTGTACGGCTTGGTAGTGCCGGACTTTGAGCATTGCGAGAAGGAGGGTATAGACCGCGCCGCTTTGGAGGAGATTATGAAGGAGAACCTCAAAGCCCTCAACGAGCAGGTTGCAGCCTACGAGCGTCTGGTCTCTATAACCATTCATATCAGCGAGTTTGAGAAGACTCCAAAACGCTCAATCAAGCGTTATCTCTACGACGTTAAGCGAATGGGGATAAAATAAAACGGAAAGCGGAGAACGGAGAACGGAAAACTAAAAAAGCTAATGGCTAATGGCCAATGGCTAATAGCCAAAAAAATAATTTTGCATTTTGCATTCTGCATTAAAAAACTAATGGCTAATGGCTAATGGCTAATAATAAATAAGACTATGTTACAAGAGAATCTAATTAAAATGTACGAGCAGTCGTTTCGCGAGCATCGTGAGATGAGTGCCGTTACCGACTATTTTTCAGGCGAGAGTTACTCGTACTATGGCTTCGCGAAGGAGATAGCCAAGATACATATAATGTTTGATGAGGCGGGTATTAAACAGGGCGACAAGATTGCGCTTGTTGGTCGTAATACTCCACGTTGGTGTGCTGTGTATATCGCAACCATTACCTATGGTGCGGTGATTGTACCTATTATGCAGACCTTTACATCAAACGATATTGCACATATTGTAAACCACTCGGAGAGCCGTCTGCTCTTCTTGACCGACTCGTTCTGGGAGGACAGGAAGAGGAGTCTTTGCCGAATGTTGAGGGTATCTTCTCTTTGACAGACTACCACGTGCTGTTTGAGCGTCGTAACGGCGTGCTGACACAGTGCGTTGATAGTATGACTGCGAACTATCGCCGTCGCTATCCTCGTGGCTTCTCGGTTGAGGATATCAAATATGCAGACGTTCCGAACGACCAACTCGTTCTTTTGAACTATACATCGGGTACAACGGGCTACTCACAGGGTGTGATGCTTACGGTTAATAACTTAACCGCTAACGTGGTTTATATCAAGACTTTGAAGCCTCGTAACGGAGGTCATCACTACTTTGAGAAGGGGCGTCGCACACTCTCGTTCCTCCCGTTGGCACACGCCTACGGTTGTACGGTTGATTTCCTCGCTCCGCTTGCTGTGGGAGGACACATCACGCTCTTGGGCAAGATGCCTACGCCGAAGGTGCTGGTAGAGGCGATGAAGAAGGTTCAGCCAAGCGTTATTGCTTCGGTGCCATTGGTCTTGGAGAAGATATATCGTAAGCAGGTTGCTCCACTATTGGAGCAGGGTACGCTGTCGGTAGCGATGAAGATTCCTTTGGTGAATGAGATTGTACGCTCGAAGATTCGTCAGAAGTTGCTTGACTCGTTTGGTGGTAATGTGGAGTTGTTCATCATCGGAGGTGCGCCAATCAACCAAGAGACCGAGGCGTTCCTCAAATCTATCCACTTCCCGATTATCGTGGGCTATGGTATGACCGAGTGCGGACCGCTTATCTCGGTTACGGTGGACCCAACCGAGTTTAAGATTCGCTCTTGTGGTCGCTACCTTGTGGGTATGAATGAGGTTAGGATTGACTCGGCAGACCAGCACAATATCCCGGGCGAGATTTTGGTTAAGGGCGAAGTTGTTATGCAGGGCTACTATAAGAACGAGAAGGATACTGCGGCGGCTATTGACAGCGACGGTTGGCTGCATACGGGCGATATGGGAACCATTGACGAAGATGGAACTATCTATATCAAGGGACGTTGCAAGACGATGATTTTGACCGACACGGGACAGAATATCTATCCGGAGGAGATTGAGGATAAACTCAACAATATGCCACTCGTATTGGAGTCGCTCGTATTGGAGAATAAGGGCAAACTCTACGGCTTGGTAGTGCCTGACTTTGACCTCTGCGAGAAGGAGGGCATAGACAAGAATAGATTGAACGAGATTATGGAGGAGAATATGAAGCAACTCAACTCGCAGGTTGCTGCCTACGAGCGAATTGTGAAAATCATCATCTATCCGAGCGAGTTTGAGAAGACTCCGAAGCGTTCCATCAAGCGTTACTTGTACGACATCTCTAAATTGGTGTAAGCGAAATAGATAAACGTATTGAAGAAGCTGTCTAACAAGGTGATTTCTGCGTTACGCTTGCCCTCAAAATCCTCATTTACGCCAAGTAAACTGCGGTTTTTCGGGCTACGCGAGCCTTGAAATCCCTCTTGTTATACAACTTCTGACGAAAAGGGCCTATCTAAAAAACTTGTTAGACAGGTCCTTTTTATTAGCGTGTTTACTATTGAAAAGTTGTTAATATCTTTCTTCGGGCAGGCGGGGAAGTTGAGAGTTGTTTTTGCTACTTTTGCGCTAAATAAATCTGAAAAATACTCAAACTACTATGGTAAAAATTGGTACTCCGCTGACAAAGGTTGCAAAGAAGGCTCTTCTGTGTGGCTCTGGCGAACTTGGTAAAGAGGTGGCGTTGGAGTTGCAACGCTTTGGTGTTGAGGTCGTTGCTCTTGACCGCTATGCTAATGCTCCTGCTATGCAGGTGGCGCATCGCAGTTATGTGCTTTCAATGCTTGATGGTGCTCGCTTGCGCGAGATTATTGAGAGCGAAAAGCCGGATATTATTATTCCGGAGGTTGAGGCTATCGCTACGCCTGTACTTGTCGAGTTGGAGAAGGAGGGCTACCGCGTTGCCCCTACCGCAAAGGCAGTTTGGCTCACTATGAACCGCGAGGGTATTCGTCGTTTGGCAGCCGAGGAGTGCGGTTTGAAGACTACCGAGTATCGCTTTGCCGACAATCGCGAGGAGTTTGATCAGGCAGTTTCGGAGATAGGTATCCCTTGCGTTGTAAAGCCTATTATGAGTTCGTCGGGACACGGTCAATCAACCATCAAGTGCGAGGCGGATATTGACCGTTCTTGGCAGATTGCGCAGGAGGGAGGTCGTGCCGGTGCGGGCCGTGTTATCGTGGAGAAATTTGTTGATTTTGACTACGAGATAACCCTCTTGACGGTGCGCCACGCAGGCGGTACAACTCTGCTTGCCCCTATCGGACACCATCAGGTTGATGGCGACTATCGCGAGTCTTGGCAGCCACAGCCGATGAGCGAAAAGGCACTTGCAAAGGCACAAGAGGTAGCGCGTACAATTACCGATGCGTTAGGCGGTTACGGTATCTTTGGTGTAGAGATGTTTATCAAGGGCGACGACGTGATTTTCTCGGAGGTATCGCCTCGTCCGCACGATACGGGAATGGTAACTATGGCATCGCAGGACTTGTCGGAGTTTGCTCTGCACGCTCGCGCGGTATTGGGCTTGCCAATACCTGCAATCCGCTTTATTGCGCCGTCGGCATCAAAGGCTATTGTTGTTGAGGGCGACACCGACAAGGTGGAGTTTGAGAATGTCGATAAGGTGCTTGAAGAGGAGGGTGTACATATCCGCCTATTCGGCAAACCGGAGGTTGTCGGACACCGTCGCTATGGTGTAATTTTGGCTACGGGAACCTCTATTGAAGATGCTTTGGCGAAGGCGGAACGTGCCTATGCCAAGTTGGAGGTGAAAATTTTACCGCGATAGAGTGTAATTTTTTGGAAATTTACTTTGTAAATATCCACAAAAAACTTAACTTTGCACTTAAAATAAAGGATAGGGTGATGAAGCAATTGGCTCTACTTGATATAAAGTCTTGTCCGACAAAGGGCTACGCGAGCGTACAAGCCGCCCCGCAGCCGTTGTTGTCAAATTGCCGCTCTCACTATTCTATCACTATTTTGACACATTAACTGTTATCGGGCGACCTATCGGGTCGCCTGTTTTGTAAATATAGGTTTGCAATGGAGAGAAAAGAGTTGCTGATTAAGGGCGGTACGGTGGTTGCCGACGGCGTGAGCCGCAAGGCCGATATTCTTGTTGCCGATGGAAAAATCGTGGCAATCGGAGAGTCGCTCGTGGCTGGTGCCGATGCCGAACTCTTCAATGCCGAGGGGTGTATCGTAACCTATGGCTTGGCAGACGTTCACGTGCATCTGCGCGAGCCGGGCTACTCGGTAAAAGAGACTATCGCTACGGGAACACTCGCCGCTGCACATGGTGGCGTAACAACGGTATGCTCGATGCCTAATCTGCAACCGGCACCCGATGCACCCGCAACAATCGCCATTGAGCAGAGGCTGATAGATGAGCAGGCGGTGGTTGAGGTCTTGCCATTTGCGACCATCTCAAAGGGTCGTGAAAGACGCGAACTCTCGGAGATAGAGGCGTTGCGACCTCTGTCGGTGGGCTATTCAGATGACGGAAACGGTATCCAGACCGAGCCGCTGATGCGTCAGGCTATGCAGCGCATCTCGGCTGTTGATGGTATTATTGCGGCCCACTGCGAGGACGACTCCCTGCTTCACGCGGGGTATATTCACGACGGCGAGTATGCACACGCTCACGGACACAAAGGTATCTGCTCAGAGAGCGAGTGGGGACCGATTAAGCGAGATGTGAAGTTGGCGGAGGAGGAGAAGTGCCGTTACCACGTTTGCCACATCTCAACCAAGGAGAGCGTTGCGATTATTCGTGAGGCTAAACAACATTGCGACCATATCTCGTGTGAGACAGCACCACACTATCTTATCTTGTGCGATGCCGACCTCAAAGAGGAGGGACGCTTCAAGATGAACCCACCTCTCCGTGCGGCGGAGGATAGAGCAGCACTTATAGAGGGCATCAAAGATGGCACGATTGAGGTTATCGCTACCGACCACGCACCTCACACGGCAGAGGAGAAGTCGCGCGGATTGAAGGGTAGTGCGATGGGTATTGTCGGCATTGAGACCTCGTTTGCGCTGTGCTACACGCACCTTGTGCGCAAGGGGGTGATAACACTTGAACACCTGATTGCGCTGATGTCGGAGAATCCGCGTCGCATCTTCCGCTTGGGCGGAGCGTTGCGCGAGGGCGAAAGAGCCGATATAGCGGTGTTTGATACTACAAAACCTTATACGATAAACCCTGCGGAGTTTAAGTCGATGGGTAAGGCTACACCATTTGAGGGCGAGGAGGTCTATGGACGATGCGTGCTTACGCTCTTTGGTGGCAAGACGGTTTGGAGAGAGAACAAATAACAACAAAATAGGAAACGATGAAACAACCCAACAAAAAATTAGTTTTGGAGAGTGGTGAGGAGTTCTTGGGCTATGGGCTCGGTGCCGATACGCAGTCGGTATGCGAGATAGTCTTCAACACCTCAATGGCTGGATATCAAGAGATACTATCCAACCCATCATACACAGACCAGATTGTGGTGATGACCTATCCAATGATTGGTAACTATGGTATTACCGACGAGGATTTTGAGGCACGAAACCTTACGGTGGGCGGTCTGATTGTTCGTGAGGTGTGTGAGGAGCCGAGCAACTTCCGCTTTACGAAGACTCTTACCGAGTTGATGGAGGAGTGTTCAATTCCGGGCATTAGCGGGGTGGATACCCGAATGCTGACACGCATTATTCGTGAGAAGAAGAGTTGCCGTGCGGCAATCGTCTCTGCGGAGATGCCGAAGGAGGAGGCGTTGGCACTTATTGCTGCTACACCGGTAAGACACGATGCGGTGGAGCGTGTAAGTTGCAAGAAACGCTGGTATTCGCGCACTGCCAACCACCGCTTTGATGTGGTTATGATAGATTGTGGCGCGAAGTTAAACTTGGTGCGTATGCTCAACAAGAGGGGCTGTAACGTGGTTATCGTACCATTTAATACACCTCTGAAACACATTTTAAACTTTAACCCTCACGGAATTTTGGTATCAAACGGACCCGGTAACCCTGCCGATGTTGAGGTTGTGGTGGAGCATATCAAGGCGTTGAAGGGTAAGTTGCCAATCTTTGGCGAGGAGTTGGGACACCAACTTATCGCGTTGGCATACGGCGCGAAGGTTACCAAAGTAGATGGCGTACATCGTGGCGGTGAGCATCCGGTGCGCAACCTTGAAAATGGCAAGATTGAGGTTACCTCGCAGGGGTCGCTCTACTTCGTAGATGAGGCTTCGCTTGCCGATACACCACTGACAGTTACCCACCGCAGCGTTATCGCCGATACGGTTGAGGGTGTTGAGTGCCGTGAGGATAAGACCTTCTCGGTACAGTATAATCCGGAGTCTGCTCCGGGAGCGCAGGATAGCGCATACCTTTTCGATAAATTCATTAAACTGATGGAGGAGAGAGAAAATGCCTAAAAGAACAGATATAAAGAAGGTGATGGTTATCGGCTCTGGTCCAATCGTTATTGGTCAGGCTGCCGAGTTTGACTATGCAGGTACGCAGGCGTGCCTCGCGTTGAGGGAGGAGGGCTACAAGGTTATTCTTGTGAACTCAAACCCTGCAACCATTATGACCGATACCCCGATTGCCGATAAGGTCTATATGGAGCCTTTGAAGTTGGAGTATGTCGCAAAAATTATCCGCTACGAGCGTCCCGATGCGATTGTTCCGGGCTTGGGTGGACAGACAGGTTTGAACTTGGCTGTGCAACTTGCGAAGAAGGGCGTATTGGAGGAGTGTGGCGTTGAAATTCTGGGTACATCGTTCGAGAGTATTGAGCGTGCCGAGGATAGAGAGTTGTTCAAGCAACTCTGCTTGGATTTGGGCGAGCCTGTATTGCCTTCCGAGGTTGTGAACTCGGTTGAGGACGGTGTCAAGGTTGCAGCCGAGATTGGCTATCCGGTAGTGTTGCGACCTGCCTTTACACTCGGTGGTACGGGTGGTGGCTTTGTTGATACGGAGGAGGAGTTGCGCGAGTTGATGCGTAACGCTTTGGCACTCTCGCCTGTACATCAGGTGCTTGTGGAGAAGAGTATCAAGGGCTACAAGGAGATTGAGTATGAGGTGATGCGCGACAAGAACGACACCGCCATTACTATCTGTAATATGGAGAATGTGGACCCTGTCGGCGTGCATACGGGCGACTCTATTGTGGTTGCTCCGTGCCAAACCCTGACCGATAAGGAGACACAGATGCTCCGCACAAGTGCTTTGAAGATTATTCGTGCTTTGAAGATTGAGGGTGGCTGTAACGTTCAGTTTGCGTTGGACCCTCTATCGTTCAAATACTACATTATTGAGGTAAATCCTCGCGTATCGCGCTCATCGGCTTTGGCGTCAAAGGCGAGTGGCTTCCCTATTGCCCGCGTTACGGCAAAGGTTGCGATAGGAATGACACTTGACGAGATTATGCTCGCAAACGGACCTGCCTGCTCGGAGCCTGCGTTGGACTATATCGTTACCAAGATAGCCCGCTTCCCATTTGATAAGTTTAGCGAGGCATCAAACGAACTCGGTACGCAGATGAAGGCTACGGGTGAGGTGATGAGTATCGGACGCACCTTTGAGGAGAGTTTCTTGAAGGCAGTTCGCTCGCTTGAAACGGGCGTGTGCCACATCTACCACAAGAAGTTTGACGATATGGCGACGGAGGATATCCTCGCATATATCCAGCGTGCTACGGACGATAGAATCTACGCTATCGCCGAGTTGTTGCGCCGATATGTGGATCGCTCGCTCATATATGACCGTACCAAGATAGATATGTTCTTCCTCAAAAAGATGAAGAATATCACCGAATTTGAGGACGTTGTCAAGGCTAATAAGGGCGACAAGGGCGTACTCTACGAGGCGAAGCGTATGGGCTTTGGCGATAAGTTTATCGGTCAGTTGTGGGGTATGACAGAGCAGGAGGTGTTCGAGTTGCGCGAGTCGCTCGGTATCAAACCTGTCTATAAGAGTATTGACACCTGCGCGGGTGAGTATTCGGGCTACGTGCCATACTTCTACTCAACCTACGAGCAGGAGAACGAGTCGGTGGTAAGCAATCGCAAGAAGATTGTGGTACTCGGTTCGGGACCTATCCGCATCGGTCAGGGTGTTGAGTTTGACTACTCGACAGTTCACGCTATCTGGGCTATCCGCGAGGCGGGATACGAGGCTATTATCATCAACAACAACCCTGAAACCGTATCAATCGACTACTCAATCTCGGATAAACTCTACTTTGAGCCACTAACTGTGGAGAATGTGATGAATGTAATCCGTATGGAGCAACCCGACGGCGTTATCGTTTCGTTGGGCGGTCAGACTGCGATAAATCTCGCGAAGCCGTTGTCAAAGATGGGTGTCAAGATTGTCGGTACAGATATAGATGCCATTGACAAGGCGGAGGACAGGAAGATGTTCGAGGCTATTATGCGCGAGGTCGGTATCCCGCAGCCACAAGCAAAGGCTGTTACCGATATTGAGGAGGGCGTTGAGGCGGCTGCCAAGATTGGCTACCCTGTATTGGTGCGCCCAAGTTTTGTGTTGGGTGGTCGTGCGATGCAGATTGTCGGCAACGAGCAGGCTCTGCGCCACTATCTCCACAATGCCGTTGAGGTTACCGAGGACTCGCCTGTCTTGGTCGATAAGTATATTATGGGTAAGGAGGCAGAGGTTGATGCGATATGCGATGCCGAGGGCAATGTCTTTATTCCGGGCATTATGGAGCACGTTGAGCATACGGGTATCCACTCCGGCGACTCTATAAGCGTCTATCCGTCGTTCTCGTTGAGCGACAAGGTTAAGGAGCAGATGATTGACTACACGGTACGCCTTGGTCGTGCTATTGGTATTGTCGGTCTTTACAATATACAGTTTATCGTTGATGCGGAGGAGAAGGTCTATGTGATTGAGGTTAATCCTCGTTCATCGCGTACCGTGCCATTCCTCTCAAAATCTACGAAGGTACCAATGCCGAAGATCGCAACTCGCGTGATGTTGGGCGAGTCGCTCCCTTCGCAGGGTATTACAACGGTCTATGGCGAGGAGCGCAAACGCCACTTCGTGAAGGCTCCTGCATTCTCGTTTGCGAAGATTAAGGGTGTAGATTCCTACCTCTCGCCGGAGATGAAATCAACGGGTGAGGCTATCGGTTACGACGACTCGCTGACTCGCGCCTTGTACAAGTCGTTGCAGGCAGCAGGTATGACCGTAGAGAACTACGGTACTATCTTGGCGACTATTGCCGATAGAGATAAGGAGGCTGCATTGCCACTTATTCGTCGCTTCTACAACCTCGGATTTAACATTGAGGCTACGGCGGGTACAGCGAAGTTCCTTCGTGAACACGGCTTGCGCACACGCCTTTTGAACAAAATCTCGGAGGGTAGCAACGATATCGTCAAGAGCCTGTCAAAGGGACACGTAAGTTATGTTATCAACACCATAGATATAAATCAGCACAATACACGCCTTGACGGATACGAGATTCGTAACGCGGCGGTTGAGAATAATGTCTCAATCATCACATCGCTTGAAACGGTGAGCGTATTGTTGGACGTGTTGGAGGAGATTACACTTGGTGTATCAACGATTGACGCAGAGAGTAACAACAGATAGAGTAGAGCCTATGCAACGCGTGGTATTGACTGTCGCAAAGAATCTTCCGCTGACACCGCTTATCTACGAGATGCAACTTGTGGGCGATGTCTCGGGCATTACGCGAGCAGGACAGTTTGTTGAGATTGCCCTTGACGGGCTATATCTCCGCCGACCTATCTCGGTGTGCGACTACGAGGAGGGACGACTGACTCTCGTCTATAAGGTTGTCGGCAAGGGTACGGACCTTATGTCGCAGATGGCGGAGGGTACAGAACTTGACGTGCTGACGGGGCTCGGCAACGGGTTTGACGTAGATTACGAGTGCCGGAAGCCTCTCTTGGTGGGTGGTGGCGTAGGCGTACCACCGCTATATCGCCTTACTCGCGACTTGATTGCTCGTGGCAAGGAGGTGAGCGTGGTGCTTGGCTTCAACACCGAGTCGGAGATATTCTATGCCGAGAGGTTTGAGGCTCTGGGCGCGAAGGTGATTGTCGCTACTGCCGACGGCTCGGTTGGCATTAAAGGCTTTGTAACAGACGCTATTCGCGAGAGTGGGGTGGAGTACGACTACTTCTACTCGTGCGGTCCACTGCCGATGTTGAAGGCACTCTGCTCGGCAACCACGACTTCGGGCGAGGTGTCGCTTGAAGAGCGTATGGGCTGTGGCTTCGGTATCTGTATGGGTTGCTCCATAATGACGGCAAATGGCGCGAAGCGCGTCTGCAAAGATGGTCCCGTATTCAAAAAGGAGGAGGTTATATGGTAAGAGATTTATCGGTTGAGTTGTGTGGTGTAGCGCTTGATAACCCCGTAATTCCTGCCAGCGGAACATTCGGCTTCGGCAAGGAGATGTCGGAGGTTTACGATATCAACATTCTCGGCTCTATCTCGTTCAAGGGAACGACTCGTGATGCCCGATTTGGTAATCCGACACCGCGCATTGCCGAGTGCCCTTCGGGTTTGATTAACTCGGTGGGTTTGCAGAATCCGGGCGTAGATGCGGTTATCGCACACGAACTGCCGGAGTTGCGCAAAATCTTCCGCAAACCAATTATCGCCAACATTAGTGGCTTCTCGATTGAGGAGTATGTGGAGTGTTGCTCAAAGTTGGACAAGGAGGAGCAGGTGGCAATCTTGGAGGTCAATATCTCCTGCCCGAATGTGCATAACGGAGGTATGGCGTTTGGAACATCGCCAGAGTCTGCGGCTGCGGTAACTCGCGCTGTTAAGGCTGTTACCACGAAGCCCGTATTCATCAAGTTGTCGCCAAATGTAACCGATATTGTCGCTATTGCAAAGGCGTGCGAAGAGGCTGGTGCTGACGGTATTACGCTGATTAACACAATGCTCGGTATGAGAATAGATATTGCTCGCCGTAAGCCTGTAATCGCCAATAAGATGGGCGGTTTTTCGGGTGCAGCGATATTCCCGATAGCGGTACGAATGGTCTATCAGGTGGCTCACGCAGTTAAAATTCCTGTTATCGGCTGTGGTGGCGTGGCTACGGCAGAAGATGTTGTGGAGATGATGATGGCGGGTGCTACCGCAGTTCAGGTGGGTGCAGAGAATCTGCGTAACCCATACGCTTGTAAAGAGATTATCGAGGAGTTGCCATTCGTGATGGAGCGACTCGGCATCGAGAAATTAAGTGATATAATAGGAATAATAGAGTAAAAATAAAAAGCCAATGGCTAATGGCCACCGCCGCGATTAAGTGGAGAGCAGAGGTTGCTTGCAAACTATGCCGAAACGCAGCGGTGAAGACCAAAGGTCAATGGCTAAAAGCTAATGTAAAAGTTATGGCAAAAGATGTGATTATTGCGTGCGATTTCAGCAGCAAGGAGCAGACGCTCTCGTTCTTGGACAAGTTTACGGGTAGAAAACCTTTTGTAAAGATTGGTATGGAGTTGTTCTATGCCGAAGGACCTGCTATTGTGCGTGAGATTAAGGCACGCGGACACAAGATATTTCTTGACTTGAAGTTGCACGATATTCCAAACACCGTGCGCAAGGCTATGAGCGTGCTATCTCGTCTTGATGTGGATATGTGTAATGTTCACGCTGCGGGAACCGTTGATATGATGCGTGCAGGCTTGGAGGGCTTGACTCGCGAGGACGGCACTCGCCCGTTGCTTATTGCCGTAACTCAACTCACCTCTACAAGCGAGGAGCGTATGCAGAAGGAGTTGCTTATTGACGCTACGATTAACGACTGCATCGCCAAGTATGCCGAGAATGCAAAGGAGGCGGGCTTGGACGGTGTGGTTTGCTCGCCACTTGAAGCGTCGCTCGTAAAGGAGCATTGTGGCAAGGAGTTCTTCACAATTACTCCGGGTGTGCGCTTTGCCGATAGTTCGAAAGACGACCAAGTGCGCATTATGACTCCTGCACAGGCTCGCGAGATTGGCTCGGACTACATCGTTGTAGGTCGCCCTATCACGGCTGCCGAAGACCCTGTGGCTGCATACGAGCGTTGCTGCAAAGAGTTCTTGAACGAGTAATAACGAATAAAATATACTATTATGGAGAAGAAGATTGCAAAAGAGTTGCTCTCGATTAACGCAGTATTTTTGCGTCCGGAGCAACCATTTACTTGGGCAAGTGGCATCAAGAGCCCAATCTATTGCGACAACCGCCTTATCTTGACCGCCCCACGTGTTCGTGAGCAGGTTGAGGCAGGCTTGGCAGAGTTGGTGAAGAAGCACTATCCTGAATGTGAGGTGCTTATGGGAACCTCTACCGCAGGTATTGCTCACGCCGCTATTGTCGCTACAATTCTCGATTTGCCTATGGGCTATGTGCGCAGTGGTGCAAAGGATCACGGTCGTACAAACCGCATCGAGGGTAAGTTGGAGAAGGGACAGAAGGTCGTTGTTGTTGAGGACTTGATCTCAACGGGTGGCTCTTGTATCGAGGTTGTAGATGCCTTGCGCGAGGCGGGTGCCGATGTTTTGGGCATTGTGAGCATCTTCACCTACGGTATGAAGCGTGGTGTGGAGCGTATTGCCGAGGCGAAGACAGAGAACTATTCACTCTCAAATCTTGATGCGTTGGTTGAGGTTGCTGCCGAGGAGGGATATATCGCTCCGGAGTGGAAAGAGCGTATTCTTGCGTTCCGTAACAACCCAAGCGACGAGAGTTGGATAAAATAAACGGAAAGCGGAGAGCTGAAAACGGAAAACTTTTAATTTTTTACTACTATGAAACATTTGATAGACCCCACCGACCTTACCCGTCAAGAGACCGACGAGATTGTCGCTTTGGCACAAGATATTATTGCTAACCGCGCAAAGTATAGCGAGGTTTGCAAGGGTAAAAAATTGGCGACGCTCTTCTATGAGCCAAGCACCCGTACACGATTGAGTTTTACGGCAGCGATGATGGAGTTGGGCGGTAACGTTCTCGGCTTCTCCGATGCAAACTCTTCGTCGGTGAGCAAGGGCGAGACCGTAGAGGATACTGTACGTGTAGTAGGCTGCTTTGCCGATATTATCGCTATGCGCCACCATATTGAGGGCGCACCATTGGCTGCCACAAACGTCTCGCGCGTACCTATTATAAATGCGGGCGACGGCTCTCACGCGCACCCAACACAGACCCTGACCGACCTCTTGACCATCACCCGAGAGTTGGGACACTTGGACAATCTGACAATCGGCTTCTGTGGCGACTTGCGCTTTGGTCGTACCGTACACTCACTGATTAAGGCGTTGTCGCGCTACGAGAATGTGAAGATTGTACTTATCGCGCCCGATGAGTTGCGCTTGCCTGACTATATCAAGCACGATATATGCGACAGAAATGGTATGGAGTATTGCGAGGTAACCTCTATTGAGGAGGTTATGGGCGAGTTGGATATCCTCTATATGACACGTGTGCAGAAGGAACGCTTCCTTGACGAGGAGGAGTTTGACCGAGTGAAAGATTGCTTTGTTCTTGATGCCGAGAAGATGGCTTTGGCGAAGGAGAAGATGGCTGTTTTGCACCCACTGCCACGCGTGAATGAGATTTTGAAGGAGGTTGATGCCGACCCTCGTGCAGCCTACTTCCGTCAGGTTGAGAATGGTAAGTTTGTGCGTATGGCACTGATTTGTCGCCTGTTGGAGTGGGCAAATGATGACTCCAAGCAGAATAAGGGGCACGACGTAGTTGAGAATGCCGACCTCGCTTGCCCTAATCGCAAGTGTATCTGCAACTGCGAGAATGTGGATAAGAAGTTCCACTTGGCAGAGGGCGGTATCTATCGTTGCCTCTACTGCGATACCAAGGCGAGACAGTAGCATAAACGATAGATTATTAACCCTAAACTTTGATTTGATATGTTGAAACAGATACGTAGATGGAGTGCGTTGCTCTTTTGTACACTCTTGACTACGGTGGGTGTTGCTCAAACTGTTACCGTAGAGAGTGTAGAACAGATAATTGAAGACAACGCTCAACTTATAGAGGCGACAGTTGATGCTGTTAGCGAGGAGGTTAAAACGTATGCCGAGGAGGTTAAAACGTATGCCGAGGAGGCTGCGTCGCGTGTTGAGGTGGTTGAGACCTGCGACCAGACCGCACCGGAGACCTCTTTTATCTCGGTGTTAAGTATGTGCTATACGGAGATTGCGAATGCTTGTTCACAGGCGTTTGACGCAATCTATCGCATAGTGTCGGAGTATCTCTCCGAAGAGCCTTCGGCGATGCTCCCTGTTCAGACGTTGGAGAGTTCGGCAGTAGCCACCACTCCAATAGAGTCCGAAGAGGAACTTGCCCGTATCGCAGCCGAACAAGAGGCTGCCGAGCGTGCAAAGGAGGAGGAGTTGGCTCGCCTTGCAGCCGAGAGAGAGGCTATCAACGAGGCAGAGGAGAAGGCGCGAGGCAAGTTTGAGTCGGAGTTGGCTCGCCTTGCAACCAAGAGAGAGGCTCTCGACAAGGCAGAGGAGGAGATACGAGGCAAGTTGGAGTCGGAGTTGGAGCAATTCGCTACACAGCGTGAGGCTATCAACGAGGCAGAAAAGGCTCTTGGCGTTACTGTTCCCGTTGTTGAACCTGTTACTGCGCCCGAAGCCGAAGTCGCTGTTGAGCCTGTTACTGCGCCCGAAGCCGAAGTTGCTGTTGAGCCGGTGCCGGAAACGGTTGTTGCGTCAGGACTTGAAACAGTTGCATTGCCCGAAATGGAACTTGGTGCAGACTCTTTTGTTGATACCTTGATTGACGCATTTGATGTGGCTGTTGAGTGGATAGAGGAGTTCTGTGTTGATGCGTGGGACTTTTTAGAGGAGTTCTGCGCTGATGCTTGGGTATTCTTGGTAGAACTCTTTGACGATGCGTTAATTCTCTTTGAGGAGTTGTTTGACGACTGCGCGACTGCGGTAGATTCTGCATCGGAGTATGCGACAGAGACCTATAACCAAATAGAGGCAGAATATAAGGCAAAGGAGGCGGCTCGCGTTGCTGCGGAGGCAGAGGTGGCTGCAAAAGCAGAGGCGGAGCGCATTGCTGCGGAGGAGCAGGCACGTATGGAGGCGGAAGCCGAAGCGGTAGCAAAGGCGGAGGCAGAGCGCAAAGCCCAAGAGGAGCAGGCTCGTATAGCCGCCGAGAAGGAGGCAGCGGAGAAGGCGCAAGCCAAAGCCAAGGCAGAGGCGGCTGCAAAGGCGCAAGCCAAAGCCGAGGCTGCCCGTAAAGCAAAAGAGCAAGCCCGCATAGCAGCCGAGAAGGAGGCTGCTGCCAAGGCGAAAGCAAAGGCAGAGGCGGAAGCAAAGGCGAAAGCAAAGGCAGAGGCGGAAGCAAAAGCCAAGGCGAAGGCAGAAGCAGAGGCGGCAGCAAAAGCGAAAGCCGCAGAGGAGGCTCGTGTAGCAGCGGCGAAAGCAGAGGTGGCTGCAAAGGCAAAGGCAGAGGCGGAGCGTCAAGCCCAAGAGGAGGCTCGTAGGGTAGAGGAGGCGAAGCGTGCGGCGGCAGCACAGATGGCGAATGTTGTTCAGGTAGAGATACAGGACAAGAAGTTGCTTGCCCGCATTGAGGAGAATATCAGTCAGTTCAAGAATTTGCAGATAGGTACTCCTGTCGGAACATACACTGTACTTGGAGATAGTTATTACTATGGCAAAAATGGCTTGGAGAAGAACCCTTCCAAGGCGTTCCTTTGCTACAACTTGGGTGCAAAGCGAGGAGAGGCATCGGCATTCTTCCGTTTGGCAGCATTCTACAAGACCGCAAACCCCTCAAATCCACCATATATAAAGAGAAATGCAGAGATGGCACAATCTTGCTACGAGACAGGAGTGGCGTTGAGCAAAAAATAGAATTAGATGTCAAGAAAGAGAGGTCCTATGCCCCTGATTGAGGGGTTGGAGATAACGACTTTGGCGGCGGAAGGCAAGGCTATGGGACACCACGAGGGGGTGGTGATTTTCGTGCCGATGACCATTCCGGGCGATGTCGTAGATGTGCAGATTACCAAGCGACACCGCCGCTTTATGGAGGGTAGAGTGGTGCGCTTTCAGCACAAATCGGAGAATCGTGTAGAGCCTGTATGTCGGCACTTTGGCGTGTGTGGAGGTTGTAAATGGCAGAATCTCCCATACCAGACGCAACTCGACTATAAGACACAGCAGGTGTGCGACCAACTCGTGCGCATCGGGAAGTTGGATATTCCCGAAGTGCGCCCTTGTCTTGGCTCGGAAGAGCAACTCTACTACCGCAACAAGATAGAGTATACCTTTGCCGATAGGCGTTGGCTGACCTACGAGGAGATTGCCGAGCAGGGCGACATCGCACCACAGCCGGCACTCGGCTTCCATATTCCGAATATGTTTGACAAGATTCTCGATATTGAGGAGTGCCACTTGCAGGCATCGCCCTCAAACGAGATTCGCAACTTTATAAAGCAGTTCTGCATTGAGCAGGGCTACTCTTTCCACAATGCGCGTGCGCACGAGGGCTTGATGCGCGGAATTATCCTCCGCACCGCCTCTACGGGCGACATTATGCTCACGATAATCTTCAACGAGAACGACCAAAAGCGTATCTCTGCGCTATTTGATGCCGTTTTGAAGGAGTTTCCGCAGATTACCTCGGCGATATACTTCATCAACGAGAAGTGGAACGACTCTACGGGCGATTTGACCCCAATCTGCTACGCTGGCAAAGACCATATTATGGAGGAGATGGAGGGCTTGCAATTTAAGGTTGGACCTAAATCGTTCTATCAGACCAACTCCAAGCAGGCGTACGAACTCTACAAGGTTACGCGCGAGTTTGCCGAGTTGAAAGAGAATGACACCCTCTACGACCTCTACACCGGTACGGGTACTATCGCGAACTTCTGCGCCAAGCGTTGCAAGAGGGTTGTCGGCATTGAGTATGTGCCGGAGGCTATTGAGGACGCGAAAATCAACTCGCAGATTAACGGCATTGAGAATACGTCGTTCTATGCGGGCGATATGAAAAAGGTCCTAAATAACGACTTTATAGCCAAGAATGGTCGTCCCGATGTGATTATCCTTGACCCACCGCGTGCGGGCGTAGATGAGCCTGTAATTGAGGTTATCCTGAACGCTGCACCAGAGCGCATTGTCTATGTTAGTTGCAACCCTGCAACACAGGCACGCGACTTGGCTCTGATGAGCGAGAAGTATCGCATTGTGGCGGTACAACCTGTGGATATGTTCCCACATACTCACCACGTTGAAAATGTTGTAAAACTTGAAAAGCGATGAAGAATTTAAGAGTGCTATTTGCAATACTATGCGGTATAGTTATCGCCTGCTCGACATCGGGATTTAATGAAAATCTCGGCGACGTCCCAAAGCCTGCGGTTATCAACACCGATGGCTGGGCGGAGATGCCTGCAAAGGTTGAGGGGGCGAATTTGGAGTATTGCTACCACGATAAGTTGCCGTCAGACAATAAGTTGCGCAACTACTCATTCTGCTTTGACAAGGAGAAGTATTGCGCCCTGTGGGTGGCTTATCCGTTGCACTCCTGCTATATTGAGGGTGATGGCGACCGCACAAATGCGTGGAGTTACGACCCTTGTTGCATAGATGACAACTACGAGCCGAATTTGAAGAATGCCTACTATCCGCAAAATGGCTCGTCGTATAGCCACTCGCGAGGTCATCAACTACCTTCGGCAGACCGCGTGGCTTCGTACGAGGATAACGCCACAACATTCTACTATACCAATATGACTCCGCAGTTGCAGTCGTTGAATGGCGCAACGTGGGAGACCTTGGAGAGCGATATCCGAAAGAAGTGGATGTGTTCGGATACGCTCTATGTGGTTACAGGAGCGCACTTTGCCGATGGATACGGCTACGCCTACGACAATAAGGGCAAAGGTAAGGCGTGCCCTGTGCCGACTCACTACTACAAGGTTATTCTTCGTACCAAGTCGGGCAGTAGCGGCAAGTGGGTTAAGGAGTGCGAGGCAGAGGAGTTAAAGTGCGTAGGCTTCTGGTTCGACCACGCTGCGAAGGCTCCACGACAGATGATGTCCGTAGCCGAGATTGAGCGCAAAACGGGACACACATTCTTTGCGAATGTGCCGAATGCCCCGAAAGAGGAGTACAACGCCTCCGACTGGCAGTAAGAATCTGTCTAACAAGGTAATTTCTGCGTTACGCAAAAGATAACAAAGGAGGGTACCCTCAAGGGTACCCTCTATTTATTAGAAGTTGTATAACAAGAGGGATTTCAAGGCACGCGTAGCCCGAAAAACCGCAGTTTACTTGGCGTAAATGAGGATTTTGAGGGCAAGCATAACCGACGCTGCGGAGCGAGGGCAGAGGGTGCTTGCACACTTTGTCGAGCCGCGAGGAGGAAAAGCCCTTGCAAAGGGATTAACGCAGAAATCACCTTGTTATACGGCTTCAACTAAAACGAAAAAAGCGGTCATTACTGACCGCCTTCGTGACTCCGACAGGATTCAAACCTGTAACCGCTTGATCCGTAGTCAAGTACTCTATTCAGTTGAGCTACGGAGCCGAATTGCGAGTGCAAATATAGGGGCTTTTTTTGATATGTGCAAATAATTCGCAAGATATTTTTTAATTTTTTTTGGAATTGAGTGGCTGCAACTGTTAAATTGCTCGATTTTGAGCCACTCTTTTGCGCTATATAGTTGCGATTTACAACTTTTTTCAATACCTTTGTAGGAAATAATGTTGTAAACCAAATAACCTACACTTACGATATGGAAAAGTTTGAACCTACCGAGTATAAATTGGTGTGCTTGGCAAATGGTGCAGAGTTTGATGACGCGGGTTGGACACTCGACTGCGCAGAGTGCGAGAAACCATCTCTTATACGCGCCCAATATCAGAAAAAACAACTTACGGTCTATGGCGACAAGGGGCTCTACAAGTACCGCGATTGGTTGCCGATGAAGCGTATGCTCAAATGCGAGGCTACCCACGCGACATACAAGAGCGAGGGGTTGGCGAAGGCTCTCGGATTGGAGAATCTCTACATCACCTTCAACGGTTACTTCCCTGAAAAGGGTGCGACGATGACCACCTGCTCGTTCAAGGAGACCGAGGCGTATAGCGTGTGTGCGCGTACAGATGCCGACAACGATAAAATCTTGGTCGTAGCCTCGGCTGGAAATACTGCACGTGCCTTTGCGAAGGTCTGCTCGGATAACAATATCAAGTTGCTCTTGGCAGTTCCCGAGGACAACCTCGATGCGTTGTGGTTCGATGCTCCGCTGAACGACTGCGTGAAGTTGATCTCGTGCGCGAAGGGTGGCGACTACTTTGACGCTATCCATTTGAGTAACTTGGCGTTGAAGTCGCCGATGTTCTACGCCGAGGGTGGCGCGAAGAATATCGCTCGCCGTGATGGTATGGGTACTACGGTACTTTCGGCTGTAACCACCATAGGTCGTATTCCTGACTACTACTTCCAAGCGGTAGGTAGCGGTACGGGTGCTATCGCGGCGTGGGAGGCGAATATGCGCCTTATTGAGGACGGTCGCTACGGTACTAATGTGATGAAGCTGATGGTGTCGCAGAACGCCCCATTCCTGCCGATGTATGACGCTTGGCGAGAGGACTCGCGCGAGATGTTGCCTTACGACGAGGATAAGGCTCGTCGCGATGTTGAGATTATAGATGCGAAGGTGCTGTCTAACCGCAAGCCGCCATACGGTATCTGCGGAGGTCTGTACGACGCGTTGAAGGCGACCGATGGCGACATTCTCCAAGCGACAAACTTGCAGGGGCGTAAGGCGGCACAACTCTTCTTGGAGACGGAGGGTATAGATATTCACCCGGCTCCTGCAATCGCCCTTGCAACACTCATCAAGGAGGTTGAGGCAGGGCGCATAGAGAAGAGCGCGACGGTGATGCTCAACATCACGGGTGGTGGTGAGGCTCGCTACAAGGAGGGTAAGGAGATATTCCACCTCACTCCGAGCCTTGTGTTCCCGCTGAACCCTGATGCCAAGGAGGTTGTAGAGAAGGTGGAAAACTTGTTCAAATAGAGAGATGTATCCTATAAAATTTAAGCCTCAACTCAAAGAGAATCTCTGGGGCGGTAAGAGACTGTTAGAGATTAAACGGGGACAACTCCCACGCTCGATAGATAAGGAGAGGAGCTATGGCGAGAGTTGGGACCTGTCGTGCGTGAAGGGCTCAATCTCAAAGGTTGCCAACGGCTTCTTGAAGGGCAACAATCTTCAAGAGATTATAGAGGTCTATATGGGCGACCTCGTGGGCGAAGAGGTCTTTGATGCCTTTGGCTTGGAGTTCCCGCTTCTGATAAAGAATCTTGATTGCAACGACACCCTCTCGGTGCAGGTACACCCTGACGACGAGTTGGCGGCAGAGCGACACAACTCCTTCGGTAAGACCGAGATGTGGTATGTTGCCGATGCGGAGGAGGGCGCAGCGATATATCTCGGCTTCAAGAGCAAGGATATTACGCGCGAGGAGTATATCAAGGCTGTTGCCGAGGGTACGGTTGCCGAGATTCTGCAACGCGTTCCCGTGAAGAGGGGAGATGTCTATTTTATCCCTGCGGGTACGGTACACGCTCTCGGAAAGGGGTTGAATATCATCGAGATACAGCAAACGTCAGATGTTACATACCGCATCTTTGATTGGAATAGGGTAGATGCCGAAGGTAACTCACGCGAACTGCACACGGCGTTGGCGGTTGATGCGATAGACTTTGAGTCGGGTGTTGAGGAGTGCCTACGTCGTTACGAGCCGAAGCCTAACGAGGAGGTGGAGATTGTCAAGTGCGACCACTTTACGACCTCTATGTTGGAGGTCAGGGGCGTTGCCGAGATGGACTACGCGGGGCGCGACTCCTTCACCATATATATATGCTTGGAGGGCGAGGTGTCGCTCGATATGGAGGGCGAACACGAACACCTCTCGGCGGGCGAGGTTGTGTTGATACCCGCCTCGGCAAATGAGGTGGTGTTGAGTGGTCAGGCGAAACTATTGACAACCTATATATAATGCTTAATCTTACGAAACGATCCATTGCCGCCGGTATGCTTATAGGCTGTGGCGGGTTCGTCTATTCAATGGTAGGCGGCGTTGAGGGCGCGGTGCTGTTTGCCTTCGGTCTGTTTGGTGTCCTCTATGGCAAGTGGGCTCTATATACAGGCTACGCAGGCTCGTTTGCGTGGCGGGAGGCGAAAGATTGGGGACGACTGTTCTACATCTTGGCAGGTAACTGGGTTGGCGTGATGGCGATTGCGCTAATCGCTTCGGTGTCAAGCGATGTTGCGATAGAGAAGTTTACGGGCGTGATATCGGGCATCATAGCCGATAGAGTGTCAAACCCTTGGTGGCAGATATTTGTACGCGCCATTGGCACCGGCTTTATTATGGAGATAGCGGTGCGCTATGGTCGCGAGAATAAGTGGGCAACGGTTGCACTTGGCGTACCGACCTTTATCTTGTGTGGTCTTCCGCACTGCGTGGCAGATATATTCTACTATGGCGTTGATTGGCTTGTGTTAGATGGCTCGGCAGTGGGCTATATTGTGCCTTGGCTTGCAGCCGTAGGAGGTAACCTTGTCGGTTGCAATATACCGCGTCTATTGACCGTAAAGGAGTAAAAAAGGGCTGTAAATCAGCCCTTTTCTATTGTTCCGAGGTAGCGCATCACACCCCTCGGTGTAACTATTGCAAGCCGAGCCTGACCCGTTATTGTTGAGATGAAATACTCGGCAAACCACCTCTCTGTTCCATTCATAAAGGAGAACGTTATGCGCCAATTCCCCTCTGTAAGCGTCGCTTTGTACTCCTCGATGTAGGTATCAAGATTTACCGTATTTATAACAAATGAGGTAAACTCTACGGGCAGATGCATCGTCAATTTGTCGCCATCAACGCCCACGTAGAGGTAGTAGGCGAAGATGTTGTGCGTATTGCCGGAGACGATATTCTGCATCGTAATCGGGCGAAACAGATAGTTCCGCGACTCAATCAAACGGCTGATATTGGCGGCAAAGGCGGCTTTGCGAGCCTCTCGTCGCGACGAAGCACTCACCTTGTTGCTCTTGGTGGCGGTGGGTTGCTTCGCGGGCGCGACCTCCTGTGCGTATGTGGCGATGCTTAAAAGCACCATTGCGGATAGTAGTATATATCTCATAGGCACTCCGAATGTTAGTTAAGACCCGATATAGCACCACTGTACTGCACGTCGGGATACCACGACGAACCTATCGTGAGAGTGGCACTACCCGTAGAGGTGTATATCTCCAACGTGAAGTCGTAGTCGGAGCCCGAAAAGAGTGAAGATGAGAATGTTACAAGCCACCCCTCTTGTGTCTGCTCGGTAACATAGCGCGACACTTCTGGCAGGGTGTAGTTGAGCATTACGGTATAGTATGGCGGTGTTACGCCCTTGATGTAGGGGAGGAAGATATCGACCTCGCTTCCCCACACGGACAACTCGAAATTGGGGTTGTTGAGCAGGCGCACATTGCCGGCAGGCTGTTGTTGCATAGATTGTGGCGAGAATTGGAAGTTGCGGGCAAGCACTATGGAGTCGATGTACTTCTCGTACTCGGCTTGTCGTGTTGCACGTCGCTTCTCGCGCTCGATGTGTCGTTGTTCGCGCTGTTGCGCTCTGGTGGAAGGCTTGTTTGAAGACTGCGTGTATCCGATGATGCAGATACCAATCGTCAGCAACAGTGTTGTTGCAATTACAATTTTGTATTTCATAGGCTGTAAGAATTTAACTCCTTACAGCATCGTGGCAAATATCGTGCAAAGGTTACTTCGTCGCTACGAAGAAGAGGTCAAAGCACTCCATACCCGCCTCATACGGCACGATAGAGTAGTCCTCCATAGCGATTGACTCCGTGAGCGCAGTATTGCGCTTGTGGAGCGACTTGCGATTCATACGATTGAGAATATCGTATGGCAGTTGGAGCAGTTGGCGCGGAAGACGGTGTTGCAGGTCAAGGATATCAAAGCGCGTAATGCGACGCACACTCTGGCGGTTTTTGCGGTAATACTCCATAACCTTCTCGTTGCCGATAACGCCATACGCCTCCACCTTCGAGAAGTGGCACTCCAACAGGTTGCGTAACTCGTCGGCGTTGTACTCGCGCACGTGCCAAGGGTTACGTGTCAGCGACATCGGCGCATTGGGTGTCGTTACGATAAAGCGACCTTCGGGGCGCAGTATGCGGGCAACCTCACGCACAAGGTCAATATCCTCCTTTATATGCTCAATCACCTGAAACGATACCACCGTATCAAAGGAGCAGTTGTCAAACTCAATCGGAGGCACCTCCATATCGTAGTATTCAACATTTTTGAGTTGGAGTGGCGTTGCAGGCAACTCCTTGTCAATGGAGATAAAGCGGGTTGCCTTCGGTGCCAAGACCTCAACGCCATAGCCTGTGCCTGTGCCAATCTCCAAGATATCACCCTCGGCGATTGTTGCAGCGTGGTGATATGCCAAGATGGAGCGTTGAAAGACGTAGTTGTCCGATTTTTCAAGCGATACACGCTCTGCGGTTGCGATGTTTGACATAAATTCTTTTAGCTATTAGCCATTGGCCATTAGCCATTAGCTTTTTTTAATTCTGCATTCTGCATTTTCTCAATTCGTATTGCACTTTCAGTGCAAGTTACCCTTCCGTGGCTCATCAAGACTCCCAACGAGCGTTTGAAGAGTTTTTTGCTCATTCCAAGTCGCTCCTTAATCTCTTCGGGGGTGCTGTTGTCCGTGAGATTAAGAGAGCCTCCTGCCGCCACGATAGCCTCGTACAAAACCTCTGCCGAGTCCTTAACCTGCGCAAAGCCCTTCTGTTGCAGCGAGAGGTCAATGCGGTTGTCGTCGGTTATACGGCTGACATACGCCTCCACCTTATCGCCAATATGCACCTCGCGGAAGAGTTGATTTTTATAAATCATTCCCCAATGGCGATTCTCAACGATGACGCGATAGCCAATCTCACTCTCCGACACAATCAACCCCTCCACCTTCTGTCGTGGTGTGAGGGTGATTATATCCTCGTTATTCACGTATGTTTTGAGGCGCGATGTCGCTACACAGCGGTTGGTGATGTTATCCACATACATATAGACGACCTTCGTCTGTCCGACCACGACACCCCCCTGCTGGTTGCGATTTGGGAGGAACAAATCCTTGCCCGTGATGCCCCAATCAAGAAATGCGCCGTGGATATTCTTATCCACAACTTTGAGGCAGGCACACTTGCCGATAGTGATTTTCGGTGTTTCGGTAGTCGCCACGATGCGGTCTTCGGAGTCGTGATAGACAAACACATCAACCTCATCATCAACCTTTTGTGTGAGTGATGTAAAGCGATTTGGGAGCAACACCTCGTTGCCATCCTCGTCGGCAAGATATAGACCGAACTCTGAAACTCTCGCTACTCGTAAGCGTTGTATTTCGCCAATTTTCATACCTGATACTCTTTTGTCGGGGCAAAGATAAGATTTAATTTTTAATTTGCTCGTTCAGTCGTTGAAGATACTTTGCCGTGTGGCTCCCGTTACAGGTGGCAACCTCTTGTGGGGTGCCTGTAACGAGGAGTTCTCCACCCTCATCGCCACCTTCGGGACCGAGGTCGATGATGTGGTCGGCAACCTTTATAACGTCAAGATTGTGTTCTATGACGATTACGGTGTTGCCCTTATCCACCAACTTGTTCAGCACTCCGATAAGGCAGCGTATATCCTCAAAATGCAGTCCCGTAGTAGGCTCGTCAAGGATATAGAGCGTGCGACCCGTATCGCGCTTGGAGAGTTCTGCCGACAACTTTATGCGCTGGCTCTCGCCTCCCGAAAGGGTAGTGCAGGGCTGTCCGAGTGTGAGGTAGCCCAAGCCGACGTCCTGTATCGCCTTCAACTTTTGATGTATGTTCGGAATCGCCTCAAAGAAATCTACGGCGATATTGACCGTCATTTCGAGTATATCGTTGATGCTCTTTCCCTTGTAGCGCACCTCCAAGGTCTCTTTGTTGTAGCGGTTGCCTCCGCACGCCTTACACTTGACATATACGTCGGGCAGGAAGTTCATCTCGATAGTCTGCACACCTGCACCGCGACACTCCTCGCAGCGACCTCCCTTGACGTTGAACGAGAAGCGTCCCGCCTTGAAGCCCTTGGCTTTGGCGGTGGTGGTCATCTCAAAGAGTTTGCGGATATCCGAGAAGACATCGGAGTATGTTGCAGGGTTAGAGCGTGGCGTGCGACCAATAGGCGATTGGTCCACCACGACAAGTTTATCTATATTCTCCAACCCCTCTACCGCATCACAATCAAGCGTGCGGGTGTAGGAGCGATACAACTTGCGCGATATTATGGGTACGAGCGTTCCGTTTATCAGTGAGGATTTACCCGAGCCACTCACGCCCGTAACGCAGATGAGTTTGCCGAGTGGGAACTCTACATCTATATTTTTGAGGTTGTTGCCCCTCGCACCTCGGATAACGATGCTCTTGCCGTTACCCTCGCGGAGCGTGGTCGGAATCTCTATTGAGCGTCGTCCTGCAAGGTAGTCGGCGGTGTAGCCTTCGCCTTTGAGAATCTCGTCAAAGGTGCCTTGTGCTACGATATGACCGCCTCGGCGACCAGCCTTCGGACCGATATCTACGATGTAGTCTGCTCCGCGCATCATATCCTCGTCGTGTTCTACGACAATCACCGAGTTGCCCGCATCGCGCAGTGCCTGCAAGGTCTTGATGAGTCGCTCGTTGTCGCGCTGGTGGAGTCCGATGCTCGGCTCGTCGAGAATGTAGAGGACATTCACAAGTTTCGAGCCTATCTGCGTCGCAAGGCGTATGCGCTGGCTCTCGCCTCCCGAAAGGGTGCGTGAGGCGCGTCCAAGCGAGAGATAGCCCAAGCCGACATCTGTCAAGAAGCGAAGTCGCTCGCGTATCTCCTTGATTATCTCGCGTGCAATCTTCAACTCCTTGGAGGTCATCTGCTCCTCAATCGTATCGAACCAAGTGCGCAACTGCGAGATGGAGAGTGCGGATAGTTCCGCTATGTTCTTGCCCGCAATCTTGAAGTGGAGAGCATCATCTTTCAGGCGTGAGCCTCCACACAGGGAGCATTTGCGGTAGGCGATAAACTGCTCGCGCCACTTGTCGCCCTTGCGGGTGTTCTCCTCCTCCAACGTGAAGTTGATATATTCGGCTACGCCCTCCCACGAGCGCATCTGCTTGCCCCTGCCCAACGAGAAGTCGGCGACATCTACCATCAAAGGCTCGTCGTCGCCATAGAGGATAGCCTTTAAGCCCTCCTCCGAAATCTCGCGCAGAGGGTCGTCAAGCGTGAAGCCGTATCTCTTTCCGAGAGCCTCCATCGTCGCAAATGTGATGTTCTCGCGCCCCTTGCCGAGAGGTGCAACACCACCCTCACGCAGTGAGAGCCTATCGTCGGGAATAACCCTCTTGACGTCAAATATCGCCTCCTCGCCGAGTCCGTTGCAGCGCGGGCAGGCTCCCTTTGGCGAGTTGAACGAGAAGGTGAATGGCTCCGGGTCCTCAAAGGCGATGCCTGTGGTCGGACACATTAGGTGGCGCGAGTAGTGGCGTATCTCACCCGTGTCGTAGTCGTGTATCGCCATCTGCCCCTTGCCCTGTCGCATAGCCTCTTGCAGGGAGGTCATAATGCGCTCTCGGACATCGTCGCGCACAACCATTCTATCCACCACCAACTCTATGGAGTGGGTTTTGTAGCGGTCAAGTTGTATGCCCATCGTGAAGTCGCGTATCGCGCCGTCTATGCGAGCGTAGATGTAGCCCTTGCGGATAAGTTGCTCAAAGAGTTCGCGGTAGTGTCCCTTGCGCTCACGCACTATTGGCGCGAGGAAGGCGACCTTGCGCCCGCTATATCGCTGCAAGATAAGGTCTGCAATCTGCGCATCGGAGTAGTGCGCCATCTCCTCGCCCGTTGCAGGGGAGTAGGCGCGTGAGGCGCGTGCAAAGAGGAGTCGCAGGAAGTCGGCAATCTCGGTTACCGTACCTACGGTTGAGCGCGGGTTGCGGTTGGTGGTCTTCTGCTCAATGGCGACCACGGGCGACAAGCCCGAAATTTTATCCACGTCGGGACGCTCCATCGTGCCGATATATTGTCGCGCATACATCGAGAGGGTCTCCATATAGCGACGTTGTCCCTCGGCGTAGATGGTGTCAAAAGCCAACGAGGACTTACCCGACCCCGACAAGCCCGTGATAACGACCAAAGCGTTACGCGGTATTTCAAGGTCGATGTTTTTGAGGTTATGCACCCTCGCACCAACTATTTTAATCTTCTCCTCCATTGTTAGCTATTAGCTTTTTTGCGGGTTTGATAGGAATTATAGGAATTATAGGAATTATAGGATAGCGCAAACCCTATAACTCCTATATATCCTATATCTCCTACTGTTGCGCCACTCCTAACTCCTATCTCCTATCTCCTATCTCCTCACCCCTAACTACTCTTTAATCTGCATTATCGAGTAGAAAAAATCGTGCAACGAGAGCCAACCCATCAGGTCGGCAAAGCATATTGCAACGATAACCGCCATAAATATCTTAATGAAGGTCTTGCCCCAGTTCGCCATATAGTGCGAGGCGATAAACGAGCCGACCATATTACCTACGCCGTGAATGATGCCGAAGGTGTAATCCACATCACCCATATACATAAACACTGCCAGCGAGAATGGCGTGGCGAGTAGTATCACAAAGCCTTTAATCGCATTCGCCATAACCAAGTCCATACGCATCACCCACAACGTTATCGCAAGGATAAGGTAGCCGATACCGATATAGATAAAGCCCCCGTAGAAGCCAATCAGCAGAAACCAAAGGTAGTGTAACGGCTTGATTTTGAAGTTGTGTCCCTCCTTTATCTTGATTTTGTTGTCAAAGAGGAGATAGACCATTATCACAAGCAGTATCACCCCGAAGCAGACCTTGAACACCGTGTCGGTCATATGGTGCGACACCAATGCGCCGATGACGTTACCCACGATTACGGGAATTGAGAGCAACAACCCCTGCTTGATATTGAAGGACTTTTTGCGTATAAAGGTTATTGAGGCGGCGAGGTTCTGCATCAGCACAACGATACGGTTTGTACCGTTAGCCACATTTATCGGCAGACCGAATGCCATAAACATCGTCATCGTAATAATCGCACCACCTCCTGCGAGGGTGTTGATTATGCCGACCAATGCTCCCGAAGCAAGCAACGCAACCGCTATGTGCCAATCTATCATATTCTCCTTTCGCTCTAATAGAGCGACAAAGATAGGAAAAAATTTGTCCACTGACAATTTTTTTTGGGCTAACGGCTAATGGCCTCAAAAAAAAGCTAATGGCTAATGGCTAACGGCTAAAAGCCCAAAAAATAAAAGTTTTCCGCTTTCCGTTGTCCGTTTTCAGTTTTTTTTATTTATATTTGCGCCCTAAACCATCGCTTATTGTTTTTATGGGAAATGAAGAGGCTTTTAGTATTGTTGGTAGCAACGCTGGGCTACTTCTATACCTACGCACAAGAGGTTAATGAAGATAGCCGCATTCCGGACTTTGTCGTAACACCCCGTTTCGATGCTAATCCGTACGCACCTGTGAAGGGCGGCTACAAAGGTTTTGACTTTGGAAATTCATCACTCTACACATTCCTTGACGGCTCGGTAGGAGACTTCTCCTACTCGCTCTGTAACCATTGGGTTGCGGAGGATACACCGTCGCTCTACAAGAATGCGTTTATATCCAGCGAATGTGATTTTATAGATTGGCTCACCCTCTCGTATCAGGTGGGGCAGTTCGGCTTTACCATTGGTAAGGATATGCTGGCGATAGGTACTTGGGAGTTGGACTACTACGACGTTGATATACACTCCAACCTCGTATCTCCGTTCTGGCACAAGGTTGCCATATATCAGTGGGGTGGTGAGGTCAATTACACCACCAAAGATGAGAGTACGTGGCTTCGCTTCCAATTCGGCACCTCGCCATTCGGAGAGCGACCTTTCGCCTCGAAACTCTTTGTCTATTCGCTCTATTGGTCGGGCGAGTATGGCTGCTACGCTCCGATATGGTCGGCAAACTTTGTGGAGTATGAGCGTGGTCGCTTCGCCTCAATCATAGCACTCGGAAACGCATTCTCGGTGGGAGATTTCACCATTGAGGTTGATTATATGAACCGTGCCACATCGCTCAAACGCTTCTTCAATCAGGAGTGGAGCGTGGGCGGACAGGTGCTATACAACTACCGCGACAAGGTGGAGGCATTTGTCAAGGGTGGCTACGAGAGTTACAACACAGACCTCTTCGGCTACGAAGACGAGTTGTTTATCCCTACCGACCACTCGCTGCTCCCGCGCTATTGGTATGCGGGCGGTGGCGTACACTACTTCCCGCTACGCGAGAGTCGCGATTTGCGCCTGCACGCTGTGGCGGCATACAACTCCTTTGCAAAGAGCGTATCGCTGACATTCGGCGCGACATATCACTTTAATCTAACCAAAACCATTTTGAATAAACGTAAAAAGTAGAGATGGCAAAAAAGAGCGAAACAATCATCAAAATCGAGAACCTCTCCAAGTCGTTTGGCGAGAAGGTCGTACTCGACAATATCAACCTCGATATCAAGCGTGGTGAGTTTGTAACCCTGCTCGGACCTTCGGGCTGTGGTAAGACTACGCTGTTGCGTATGTTGGCGGGCTTCGCTTCGCCCGATATGGGTACGATTACGATGGAGGACAAGAATATCTTGGACGTCCCTCCGCATCTGCGACAGTTGAATACTGTCTTTCAGCGTTATGCACTCTTTCCGCACCTGAACGTCTATGAGAATATCGCCTTTGGACTGAAACTCAAAAAGGTGGAGTCCAAAGAGATTGAGAGCCGTGTGCGCAAGGCGTTGAAGATGGTGTCGATGACCGACTACGAGGACCGCGACGTCAATTCGTTGTCGGGAGGTCAGCAGCAGCGTGTCGCCATCGCTCGCGCCATCGTGAATCGCCCGAAGGTGCTGCTCCTTGACGAGCCGTTGGCTGCGCTTGACTTGAAGATGCGCAAGGATATGCAGATGGAGTTGAAGGAGATGCACGAGGCTCTCGGCATTACCTTTATATATGTAACCCACGACCAAGAGGAGGCTCTGACGTTGAGCGACACGGTGGTCGTTATGAGCGAGGGTAAAATTCAGCAGATTGGCGCACCGATAGATATCTACAACGAGCCTGTAAACGCGTTTGTGGCGGACTTTATCGGCGAGAGTAACATTCTGAATGGCACGATGATACGCGACAAGGAGGTTGAGTTCATCGGGCATAAATTTGAGTGCGTAGATGCGGGCTTCGGCACGAATACACCTGTTGATGTGGTGGTAAGACCGGAGGATATTTATATCTTGGCAAACCCTGAAAATGGCGATTTCTCGGGCATTGTGCGCTCCTGTATCTTCAAGGGCGTGCATTACGAGATGACCGTTGAGACCGACAAGGGCTTCGAGTTGATGTTGCAGGACTATAACGCCTTTGAGGTTGGCGCGACGGTCGGAATGTTGGTTAAGCCGTCGGATATACACGTTATGCGCAAGGAGCGTACGGTCAATACGTTCCAAGGCGTTATGACCTCGCCTACGACGGTTGAGATGCTTGGCGCAGAGTTTGAGTGCTTGGAGCAGGGCGTGAAGGAGGGCGACAAGGTTACGGTTCGCGTAGCGTTCAACCGTGTTGAGTTGCACGACTACAAGGAGGACGGTAAGGTTATCGGCTCGGTACACTTTATCCTCTACAAGGGCGACCACTACCACCTGACCGTGAAGACCGAAGATGGCGACTTCGTCTATGTTGATACCAACGACATCTGGGACAACTTTGACGTTGTCGGCATCTCTATTGACAAGCGAGATATCTATGTTTCAAAACGAGTTTAAGCGTAGTTGAGATGAGGTTTATACGAAACATATTCAACAAACGAGCGAATTGGGCGATTCCGTACGCCATCTTTCTCGCTCTGTTCGTTGCGCTTCCGCTTGTGCTGATTGTGGTCTATGCCTTTCAGGACGCGGAGGGTGGCTTTACCTTCGAGAACTTTGTGAAGTTCGTGGAGCAACCCGAAGCGATAAACACCTTTATCTACTCGATAGGTGTCGCTTTGGTAACCACGCTCTTGTGTATCCTGCTCGGCTATCCTGCGGCTTGGATTTTGAGCAACCGCAAGTTG
>JAFXHB010000063.1 GCA_017536605.1 Alistipes sp. | reverse complement strand
GCCAACTGCAACTGCTTGAAGGTGTAATACTCCATATTCTCAACCTCCTCCTCGCACATCTTCTGTACGATTTTCATTGCGAGGGGTCCCTGAACAGCCAACTGCGAGATGCGGTCGGAGGCGTTCTCCAACTCCACGCCCTCACGCATTCCAAACGCCTTGCCCTGCTCCAAAATATGCGCCCAATCCTTCTCGATATTGGCAGCATTTACGCAGATAAGATACTTCTGCTCCGAGTAGCGGTAGATGATGATATCATCAACAATTCCGCCCTTGCCGTTTGGCATACAGGAGTATTGCGCCTTGCCATCGTATAGTTTAGTAACATCATTTGTGCCTATGCGTTGCAAGAGGGCAGTGGCATTCTCGCCCTTAACCCAAATCTCGCCCATATGGCTCACATCAAAGACGCCCGCACCGTTGCGCACGGTGATATGCTCGTCGTTGATACCCGAGAACTCAATCGGCATATTGTAGCCCGCAAACTCCGCCATCTTGGCACCATTTGCGATATGATACTTTGTAAATACGGTTGTTTTCATCTTAATAGGAAGGTTAGGTTTTCTCTTTTTCTACTGTTTCTCTGGTCGGCGCAAGCCCAATCGCGGACAACGCTCAAATGGGCGGGTGCGGTCAAACCAATAGCGATAGGTCGTGTGCATCTTGTGCTTTGTAGCGCAGACATAACGCTCAATCATTCTGTTCATCACAGGGTTAAAGTCGCCAATCCACGCAAACTCAATGGTCTTGTAGTGGCACTTGTCGGTCTTGATGTAGGTTTCAAGGATATGCTTTATCATACCACTCTCAATACCCTTGCCCTGAAATTCGGGGGTGATACCAAAGATAATTGCAAAGATTCTATCACTCGCCTTGCGTACATTTATATCCCACAAGAGGCGAAGTTTATTCACAAGGTTGAAGTTACCCTTAAACTTGCCAATCACACGGTTGATATCAGGCACCATCACAAAGAAGCCGATAGGCTCATCGTTGAAGTATGCAAAGAAGATTATATTACGGTCAATAATAGGTTTGAGCGCATTCAACATCTCCTGCGCCTCCTCCTTCTCCATCGGCTTAACACCCGTAAAGAGCGACCACGCTTTATTGTAGATGATACGCAGGTTCTCGGCTGCAACATCTAACTCGGTATTGTGTACATCTTCAAAGCGATAACCCGGATTGGACATCACGCGCTTCGCCTTTTCAAGTGCTATATCGTTTACCGAGTCGTCATAGACACGCCAGATATAGGTATTCTGATTAAAGTAGTTCTGGAAGCCGTAGTTCTCAAACAACTCTTTGTAGTATGGAAGATGATAAGGGTTGGTATAGAGTGGTTGGAACTCGTAGCCCTGCACGAGCAAGCCCCACCACGCATCACGTGAGCCAAAGTTCACAGGTCCGTCCATACCCTCTGCGCCACGACTTGAAAGCCACAAGCGGGCAGCATCAAAAAGCATATTCGCAACCTCCTGCGAGTCGATTGACTCAAAGAAACCGCAACCTCCGACATTTTGGTTTACGGCGAGCTGCTCCCTGTTGTAGAATGCCGCAATACGACCTACAATCTCGCCGTCGGCATCTACTACCACCCAACGGATAGCCTCTCCGTCGGCAAAAAGTTCATTCTGCTTCGGGTCAAAGACCTTCTCGATATCGCTATCAAGCGGGCATACCCAATTACGATTTCCCTCATAAATTTTACGGTCCATATGAAGCCACGCCTTGGCCTCTTTTGCCGTCTTCACCTCTTTAAGTTGATACTGTGCCATATAATAAATGCAAAATTCAAAATCATACTATCTCGCCGTATAGGTCAAAGTCATCTGCGTCGGTAATGCGGACCTTGTAGAATTTACCCTTCATCAAGCGTTTGTGGCTTGAAATCAAGATCTCCTCGTCCACCTCCGGCGAGTCGTACTCCGAGCGACCAACGTAGTAGTCGCCAGACCTACCATCTATAATTACGCGCTCCACCTTACCTACTCGCTCCTCATTTTTGGCGTGCGAAATCTCCGCCTGAATAGCCATCAGATGCTCGGCACGATAGTTCTTCACGCGCTCCGGAACATGATCCTTCACCTTTGTAGCCGAGACTGTCCCCTCCTCCTCCGAGTATGGGAAAACGCCAAGGCGGTCGAAACGAAGTCGCTTGACCTCCTCGCACAACTCCTCATAGTCGGCTGCGCTCTCGTTCGGATAGCCCACCAACATCGTGGTACGAATGGCGATATCGGGAATTGCCTTGCGCAGACGCTCAATCAGTTCGAGAGCCTCCGCCTTTGTGTGGCGACGGTGCATCAACTCCAACTGATTGTCCGAGAGGTGCTGCAACGGAATATCCAAGTATTTACAAATCTTCGGCTCACGCGCCATAACCTCGATAACATCCTGCGGGAAGTCGGTCGGATAGGCGTAGTGGAGGCGAATCCACTCTATACCCTCCACCTTGCAGAGCTTTTCGAGCAGCTCCGCCAAGCAACGCTTGCCGTACAG
>JAFXHB010000062.1 GCA_017536605.1 Alistipes sp. | reverse complement strand
GACTCCGCCCTTGCCGATGAGATCATGGCACAGTGTGGCAACCTCACCAATATCGCCCAAACACAGCCTGCCCGATTGAGGATGGTTGCCGGCATGGGACTTCGCAATGCCGACAAGATCCAAGCCGCATTGGAGATTGGTCGTCGCATAGCATCTTCGCCCGTAGTGGCTACCGATACGATAACTTCGAGCAACGATGTGGTCGATATCATGCGTCCGCAGCTCAACGGATTAAAATATGAGGAGTGTTGGGCTATATACCTAACCAATTCGAACCGCATAATCGAGCAACATCGCATAAGTCAAGGTGGCATACAGGCTACCGTGGTCGATTCCCGTCTTGTCGTAAAGAGGGCCTTGGAGTTGCTCGCCACACGCATAATACTCGTACACAACCACCCATCAGGCAATGCTGTGCCGAGTCAAGCCGACATCGAGCTAACCGCCAAAGTCAAGGAGGCGACAGGTCTCTTTGATATACAACTACTCGATCACATCATCGTAAGCTCTACCGATAGCTACTCATTCAAGAGTAGCGGTAAATTGTAGGTATAGCCTATTCTTTGTCCATCTTCGCATATCCTCATCTTGGATAATTCTCTTTTTATTGTTACCTTTGTATAGGGATAACGATTAAAAAACACATCTTATATGAAACGCACTACTCTTTGTATTGTACTTTTGTGCATTACGATTGCCGTAACCACCAATTACAACACCTATGCAGGTAACCGCTCAAAGACCTATACCGTAAAAGGTGGAGTTATTCACTTCAAGGAACCAAAGCGTGCCAAAGGACAGACCTCTATGCTTGGTTTTGCCGCCAAGCCGATAGAGAATGTTCGTGTCGGCATTATCGGACTCGGAATGAGAGGCAAGGGTTTCGCCAAGCGATTGACGCTAATCGAGGGTGCCGAGGTTGTTGCATTGTGCGACCTCGTACAGGCCAATCTTGACAGTACGCAACAACGCATCAAAGCAGCCGGCGGAAAGCGGGCTGACGAGTACATCGGGGAGGATAGTTGGAAGGAGTTGTGCCGGCGCAACGATATTGACCTCGTCTATATCATAACCCCTTGGTTGCAACATACACCGATGGCGGTATATGCTATGGAGCATGGGAAGCATGTCGCTATCGAGGTACCCGCAGCAATGACCGTCAAGGAGTGTTGGCAGTTGGTGGACACTTCGGAACGCACCCGCAAACACTGCATGATGCTCGAAAACTGTGTTTATGACCATTTCGAACTTACCACGCTCAACATGGCTCAACAAGGGCTCTTCGGAGAGATTATCCATGCCGAGGGCGGATACATACACAACCTCGATGAGTTCTGGCACCGATACTACGACAATTGGCGTTTGAAGTACAACCAATCACATAGTGGCGATGTCTATGCAACACACGGTCTTGGTCCGGTATGTTTCGCATTGAACATCCACCGAGGCGACCGCATGACGCACCTCGTCTCGATGGATACCGATTCGTGGGTAGGCAAAGAGGTAGCGAAGAGGCAACTCGGAGCCAATGAGTTTGCCAATGGCGACCACACATCAACACTTATCCGCACGCACAAAGGAAAGACCATCGAGTTGCAGCACAATGTCTATACCCCGCAACCATATAGTCGCAAATATCAGTTGGTAGGCACAAAAGGCTTCGTAAACAAGTATCCGAGCGAAGGTATTCTGCTTCAACAAGAGTCGATGAAGGATAGTGGCGTGGCCGCAGACCACGAAAACCTCTCTTCGCACCGATTCCTGCCAAAGAAGCACTTCGACACACTTATCGAGATGTATCGCCACCCTATTCAGACTGAGTTGATGGAGTTGGCAAAGAGGGTTGGCGGACATGGAGGCATGGACTTCATTATGGATTACCGCCTAATATACTGTCTTCGGAAGGGGTTACCACTCGATCAAGATGTATATGATGCAGCCGAGTGGTCCTGCATTGGCGAGTTGTCGGCAGCCTCTATCGAGAATAGATCTATGCCTGTGGCGGTACCCGACTTCACTCGTGGAGAGTGGAATAAAATCAAAGGACACTCATTCGCAAGATAGCCAACGGACAGTGGTACCCTCGATGACATATCTCGAACAGGCTCTTATTTCGCCAAAGTTATACTTCAAGCAGTTGCGGAATATGGAGCCGGCACTACGCAATGCCGACAAACTCCAAGTCGCGATGGAGTTTGGACGACGTATTGCTGCCACAAAAAACACCACTTCCGAAGCGATAACTTCAAGTAACGACATTGTTGATATTATGCGCCCTCAACTCAAAGAGTTGAAGCACGAGGAGTGCTGGGCCATATATCTCACGTCATCAAATCACATCGTTGAGCAGAGTCGCATCAGCCAAGGAGGAATACAGGCAACCATTGTTGATCATCGTATTATCGTGAAGCGTGCCATCGAGTTGCTGACTCCGCACCTCATACTCGTACACAACCACCCCTCCGGGAGCACTACTCCGTCGGAGGCGGATATTACGCTCACCCGAAACCTAAAAGCGGCGTGTGAGTTGTTTAACATTCAGTTGCTTGACCATATCATCATTAGCGACACCAGCCACTACTCGTTCAAGAGTGTAGGTAAGTTGTAGTCGCCCTATTCCGCAACCTCACACACCCCGTAATTATCCCTTAAAAAGAGCCTATGTCACCGAAGATGGTACATTTGGAGCGTGCTTTATGCTATCCCGAACTTATGTTTAAGACGTTAAAGCATATTAAGCCCGCAATGAGTGGAGGCAAGCCTGCCCTGTCGCGTACATACCACGCAGCCGAGTGTCGGGTTACGCTTGACAGCAAAGAGTATATGCTATATATGCCGTTCAGTCCGGATATGGTCGATAAGATTGAGGATTTGGAGAGTCGTATTCACGGAATTGCAGCCAAGTTTATTATACCCCAAACAATACTCCGCAACGAGATAAACTTTATAGGTTTTTTCGGCGAGGAGATCTCGTATGACGTAATCTTACAAGAACTTCCGGAGGGTATTACCCTTAAAGAGGCTATGCGGAAATACTCGGCGGTGAACATTCATTACATCATCACCAAGTTGCGCAATGATATGCAGAAGTTCTACTTCACGCACGGAAACCTCAACCTCACAAACATTATGGTTGGGCGCAACTGCGAGGTCTATCTCCTACGCTATTGGTATAGCGAGTTTGGCACCGATTGCCAAGATAACTTCTCGAAGTTGGAGGGTTTGGTGGATACTCACTACCCTATGCTGCACCCGATAGCACCTATGGGTAAGCACTACGACACTCTATTTCAAAGACGATTTCAAGATGGACATATCGGTTGGGCAGACCAAGATGGCGAGTATATCATTCCTCCCATCTACTCGTGGGCATCGGAGTTCACGGACGGCATCGCCATTGTTGCTATTGACGACAAGATGGGTGCGATAGATACGCTCGGACACGCTGTTGTTCCGATTGAGTACAACGATATTGAGTATAATTCCGAGTCGGGCATCTTCACCGCCAACAAAGCGGGCAAACGCTACCTGCTTGACCATAACGGACGACTCGTTCAAAAATAAAGAAAACGGTGCAAAATTTTGCACCGTTTTCTAATAACAAACATTTTCTATCGGTATTTCAGTCCCTTAACCTCACGCCAAATACCATCTGCGCCAACTTCAACAGGCGAGAATGACACATACCAGAATGGAGTTGAATAGTGAAGTGGTGCCTCAATCTCCACACTATTCCAGCCCTTTTTCAGGTGAATCTTCGCAGGCTCTCGCATCCAAAAGAGTTGCTCGTTTGTCCAAGGAATATCCTGAATATCACGATACTTATATGCGCTGAAATGGTAGGCATACTCACCCGGTTGCTCCCACGCTTGCGGAGGCAACACCTTCTCGCCATTGACCAAGATTGTACCTCCCGTTTCCCACTCGCCCTGCTTGCCTATACCCGCCGAGCGACGAGTTGAGCGTGAGGGGGTTTCAAAACTAACTAACGCGCGTATATCGCGCTCCTCCTCCGAATATATCTCGGTTTTGAGGTGGGCTACCATCTTCTCGCTCGGTGTAACGCCATTCTCCAATGCCAAAGCGAAGAGGTGCAACGATGCACCATAGGCCTTAACCCACTTCATCGACTCCTTCGGTGTCCCCTGCGGTTGCGGAACGGTTACCTGCCAAGGGATATGAGCATTCGCCACCCAGCGTGGCGCATAATCTTGAAGGTGGTGGTCGCGATGGTATATCATCTTCTGCTCAAAGGCGAGCAAATCTCTATATCCCTCCGTTTCAGGCGCAGGTACCAATGCCTCAAAATCTACACCATAGCCCTTGCCACCAACCCAAGCACGCTCGGCAAATGGCAACAACGAGATAGGCACTGCGTTGATTGGCATCAACTGCTCATACGATGCCACACGTACATCGTTCCACAAACAGAGGATTCCGCCCAAGGCGCGTCCGTCGCACTGCTCCGCACCGCACATTTGGCGGAGGAAGTAACGCGAGATGTTGTTAAATGGACTTCCGTGATTCAGATACCCCATTGACGAGTCGATAATCGGGTGCTTCTTCAAGATCTCTATATCATCTTTGCCATACTTTACCGTCTCCATCGTATTCGCCTTACGGGACTCCATAGCGCGGACACTCTGCAAAATCGTCTCCTTTGATGATGGTGTAATACCCGGGTCCCAAATGACGATTTTGCGGTTGTGCTTTGCGATAAGCTCCTCGTAATGGCGTACAAAGCCCTCGGCATCATCTATCTTACGACGCACCTCATCAGAGCCGATATGGATATATGGACACAAATCGGCCGGTATCTCGGTGAGGAACTCCTCAAACAAAACATCAAGTATCTTCATTCCGCGAGGGTCCTCCATCTGGAAACCGAAGATTGTCCAGAAGTATTGGCTGTGGCTCGGAATATCTATCTCGGGGATAACCGTAATACCTCGCTCCTTGGCATATCGCATCACCTCACGAATATCATCGTAGGAGTAGAACATTCCTGCATTGCGTGTCTGCTGATGATAACGTGCCGCATTAAGCACCGGATAAGCCTTGCTCTCAATACGCCACGCGGGGTTGTCGGTCAAGTGCCAATGAAAGAGATTCATCTTATAGAATGACAACAGGTCTATATCCGCTTTCAACATATGTACAGGGCGGAAATTACGACCGCAGTCGTTCATAAAGCCACGAATAGGAAATGCGGGGTAGTCCTTAATCTTTACGATAGGCACTGCACCCTCCTCATCTTTGAGTTGTGCAAGCGTTGCCTTTGCCCATACCAAGCCCTGCTCGGTCTTGGCACGGAGGACAGCCGATGTACCCTTAATTTCAAGGGTGTAGCCCTCGTCGGGCAACTTCAACGACGAATCAACAGCCGCATCTACGCGGGTAATCTTAACCTTTTGGTCGCCCTTCTGCGTCATCTCAACAGGTGTCGGGATAACGACCTGCGCCGATGTCGTACCTACACTCAATACCAGCACCAAAAGAGCGACTACGATATTTACTCTAAACATTTTCATTCTCTACTACTCTTTCAAATAAAAAAATAACAGGGCCTCTGCGAAGGCTCCTGTTATTTTTATGGATATTAGACTAACGATACTTCAAGCCCTCAACCTCGCGCCAGCGACCATCTTCGCCAACCTCAACAGGTGAGAACGATACATACCAGAATGGAGTTGCATAGTGAAGCGGTGCCTCCATAACGAGAGTGTTCCAGCCCTTCTTCAACTGAATCTTCGCAGGCTCGCGCATCCAGAACAACTGCTCGTTGGTCCAAGGAATGCTCTGAATATCACCATACTTATATGCGCTGAAATGGTAAGCAAACGCACCTGGCTCCTTCCAAGGTGTTGGAGGTACTACCGGCTCTCCGTTGATAGTTACCTTACCGCCGGTCTCCCACTCGCCCTGCTGGCCGATACCTGCCGAGCGACGAGTCGAGCGCGATGGGGTTTCAAGGCTTACCCAAGCACGAATCTCGCGGTCCTCCTCCGAGTAAATCTCGGTTTTGAGGTAGGCAATCATCTTCTTGCCCGGTTTAACGCCGTGAGCCTTTGCAAAGGCGTTGAGGTTGATTGAGCCTCCCCAAGCCTTGTCCCACTTCATATCCTCCATCTTCGTACCTTGTGGTTGCGGAATGGTTACCTGCCAAGGAATATGTGCATTGGCAACCCAATGGCAATCAACATTCTTGAAGTGGTGATCACGGTGATATACCATCTTCTTCTCAAACTCGATAAGGTCGTGGTGTCCCTGATTCTCCGGTCCCGGAACAATCATATCGTACTCCAAGCCGTAACCCTTACCACCAACCCAAGCACGCTCGGCAAATGGCAACATCACGAGAGGCATACCGTTGATTGGCATCAACTGCTCGTAAGATGCAAGACACACATCGTTCCACAAGCAGAGGATACCTCCCAAAGCACGCTCTGAACCCTTCTCGGTTGTACACATCTGGTGGAGGAAGTGGCGGTGGATATTATTCACCGGGCTACTATGGTTGAGATAGCCCATATAAGAGTCAAGATATGGGTTCTTGTAGTCCTTATTCTCGGCGATGCTGTTCTTGATAGCCTCGTTCCAAATCTGGCAAACAGTGGTTGAAGATGGCTTGATACCCGGATCCCACACGATAGGAATACGGTTATGCTTTGCCAACAACTCCTCGTAGTGGCGAACGAAGCCCTCCGCGTCCTTCATCTTGCGACGTACCTCGTCAGAGCCGATATGGATATAAGGGCAGTCCTCCGCAGGAATCTCCGCCAAGAACTCGGCAAACATCTTGTCAAGAATCTTCATTCCGCGTGGGTCGTCCATCTGGAAGCCGAAGATTGTCCAGAAATACTGGCTGTGTCCCGGAATATCAAGTTCAGGAATAATCATAACACCGCGCTCCTTGGCATACTTGATAACCTCACGAATCTCGTCGTAGGTGTAGAACTTACCCGGATTACGACGTGCCGGACAATACTTCGGATCGTTGAGTTGTGGGTAGCAATGGCTCTCAATACGCCAAGCAGGGCTATCGGTCAAGTGCCAATGGAAAACGTTGAGTTTATACGCCGAGAAGAGGTCGATATCCTCTTTCAACATATGCACAGGACGATAGTTACGACCGTTATCGTGCATAAAGCCACGAATAGGGAACGCAGGATAGTCCTTAATCTTCACGATAGGCACCAAACCCTCGTCATCTTTGAGTTGTGCAAGAGTTGCCTTTGCCCATACCAAGCCCTGCTCGGTCTTGGCACGAAGGATAGCCGATGTGCCCTTAATTTCAAGGGTGTAACCCTCCTCCGGCAACTTTAACGACGAATCGACAGCCGCATCTATGCGGGTAATCTTAACCTTCTGGTCGCCCTTCTGTGTCATCTCAACAGGTGTCGGAATCAGCACCTGCGCCATAACGCCATTCATAGCAAACAACGCCACAAGCACAGCGACAATGCTCTTAAAATTTAAGTTTCTCATAAAAGTATAAAGTTTTTGTTATAGGTTTTTCCTCCCACAAAGATAACACTTTTTTTACAATCTGCAACGACTTTCTCTATCGCGCACGCGCATTCTTTGCTTTTATGGCTTTTTTATTGTAACTTTGCGGGCGTTAATAAGAACTTTTCTCCGATATGGATACACTACAAGCAATCATACTTGGCATCGTACAAGGGCTTACAGAGTTTCTCCCCGTATCAAGCAGTGGACACCTTGCACTCGCAAGAGAACTTATGGGCATAGAACTCAAAGAGAGCCTTGCTTTTGATGTTACACTGCACGCAGCCACAGTGTTGAGTACAATCGCAATTCTATGGCACGAAGTGTGGCGACTGCTCAAAGGGGCATTTGTCTTTAAGGGTAAAATCAACGAGGAGCAATCATATATACTCAAAATTGTTCTCTCGATGATTCCTATCGGTATAGTCGGTTTCTGCTTCAAGGAGTATATTGACGCAATTTCACAGAATATATGGGTTGTGGGTGCAATGCTGCTCCTAACGGCATCGCTACTCTCATTCGCCTACTTTGCCAAGCCTCGTCAGAAGGCGAACATCTCCTATCGCGACGCCTTCATCATCGGTTTGGCACAAGCCGTAGCCTCAATGCCGGGACTCTCCCGTTCAGGCACAACAATCGCTACGGGACTATTGCTCGGCAACAAGAAGGAGAGCGTTGCAAACTTCTCGTTTTTGATGGTGTTGCCACCAATACTCGGAAGCGCACTACTTGACCTCATCAAAGGGGATTTCGGAGGAGATGTCGAGACGATACCCCTAATTGCCGGATTTATTGCAGCCTTTGTAACGGGTTGTTTGGCGTGCAAATTTATGCTTGAAATTGTAAAGCGTGGCAAGTTGATATACTTTGCGATATATTGCGCCATCGCCGGAATTACAGCCATCGTAACACACTTTATCTAACACTATGGAGTTGAAAAATTACGACTTCCGAGAGGGGTATATTGCCGTTATTGACAAGCCCCTTGAATGGACCTCGTCGGACGTTGTTCGCAAGATAAAATTCCGCCTTAACAAGTTCGGTTTCCGAAAAATAAAGGTTGGACACGCCGGAACTCTTGACCCTTTGGCAACGGGTATTCTTCTCGTCTGCATTGGCAAAGCGACCAAACAGGTTGATGCACTCCAAGCCGAGCGCAAAGAGTATGTCGCCGAGTTGATGCTCGGTGCTACTACTCCAAGTTACGATATGGAGCACCCCGTGGATAAGACCTACCCTATTGAGCATATAACCCGCGAAAAGGTTGAGGCTGCGCTACTCTCGCTCACAGGCGAGCGTCTGCAAGCACCGCCCATCTACTCGGCAAAGAAGGTGGAGGGTTTGCGAGCCTACGAGTTGGCACGAGCAGGCGAGCAGGTCGAGTTACGCAAGGCGTTAATAAACATCTACTCTATCACGTTGGAGGAGTACGCTCTACCAAAAATTCGTATTCGCGTGGAGTGCAGCAAGGGAACATATATCCGCTCCCTCGCACAAGAGATTGGCGAAGCACTTGATAGTGGAGCCTATCTAACCTCATTGCGTCGCACCCGAAATGGTAGATTCACAGAAGAAGATGCAGTCTTATTGGAAGATTTTTTGAAAAATCTGCCATTAGATGAAACAAAATTGTGATTTTTTCGTAGAGTAAATGATTGTTGCATTTTTTTTATTCAGAGAAGAGGCGACAATTTGCATTTTGACATAAACAACTCTATTATAATAGTATGAAGTTATCTAACTATGAATTTGATTTTCAGCCGGATTTGATTGCCAAATATCCGGCTCCAAATCGTGACGAGGCTCGTCTTATGGTGATTCACCGTGCCACGGGAGAGATTGAGCATCGCCTATTCAAAGATATTATCGAATACTTTGAAGAGGGCGACAGATTCGTATTCAACGACACAAAAGTCTTCCCTGCCCGCCTCTACGGCAACAAGGAGAAGACCGGCGCAGAGATTAAGGTCTTCCTGCTCCGCGAGTTGAATCAAGATCTGAAACTTTGGGACGTTCTTGTTGATCCTGCACGTAAAATACGTATAGGCAACAAACTATACTTTGGAGAGGACGATATCTTGGGTGCAGAGGTTATAGACAACACCACCTCACGAGGTCGTACGCTCCGCTTCCTCTTTGATGGCTCACACGAGGAGTTCAAAGAGACACTCTTCCGTTTAGGCGAAACCCCGCTTCCGGAGTGGGTTCGCGAGAAGGTTGAACCGGAGGATGCAGAGAACTATCAGACCATATTTGCCGCAAAGGAGGGTGCCGTAGTTGCCCCTACCGCAGGTATGCACTTCTCAAAACACCTCCTCAAAAGAATGGAGATTTTCGGCATTGAGCGCAGTTTTGTTACACTGCACGCAGGTTTAGGCAACTTCCGTACGGTTGATGTTGAGGACCTCTCAAAGCACAAGTTGGACTCGGAGCAATACTCCGTAACACCAGAGGCCGTTGCCGAAATCAACCAAACCAAGCGCGACGGACACAAGGTTGTCGCCATCGGAACTACCGTAATGCGTACACTTGAAACTGTTGTTTCAACACACGGAATGATAACCGCACAAGAGGGTTGGACCAACAAGTTCATCTTCGCACCATACGACTTCACGGTGGCTGACGCATTCGTATCAAACTTCCACCTCCCCGGCTCTACGCAGTTGATGATGGTGGCGGCATTTGGAGGCTACGATACCGTGATGAATGCATACGAAGTCGCACTCAAAGAGGGCTATAAGTTCGGTACTTATGGCGATGCAATGCTTATTATTTAGAAATTTTTAGTACCTTTGTAGGGAAATATCCAAACAAAAGAACGCCTATGGCAAAGAATAAAATTTTGTATGTCTGCCAGCAGATAATGCCTTATCTCCCCGAAAATGAAGAATCGGCACTCTGCCGTCAGTTATCGCAGGCTATGCAGGAGCGAAACAACGAGATTCGTACCTTTATGCCGCGATATGGCTGTGTAAATGAGCGTCGCAACCAGTTGCACGAGGTTATCCGATTGTCGGGTATGAACCTTATAATCAACGATGACGACCATCAGCTGATTATCAAGGTGTCGTCCATTCCGGCAGCACGCATACAGATATACTTTATTGACAACGACGACTTCTTCGCTCGCAAAGCCGTACTGACTAACGAGGAGGGCAAGGAGTTTGAGGATAATGATGCAAGAATGATGTTCTTTGCACGTGGTGTATTGGAGACCGTCAAGAAGTTGCAGTGGACCCCTTCGGTTGTACACTGCCACGGTTGGTTCTCGGCAATAGTACCACTCTATCTTCGCAAGGTATTCCACGATGACCCTCTGCTCGGAGGTGCTAAAATTGTGGTATCACTCTACGAGGACAAGTTCAAGCAGCCTCTTAACAGCGAACTTGCTACCAAACTTGACAACGAGGGTATGGGCGATGAAAATATCGCAACTATTGCTACCCCTTCATACGAAAATTTGATGCGCTTCGTTATAGATAAGGTTGATGGCGTGGTAGCCGGTTCGGCAAATGCCGACAAAGCCTTGCTTGACTATGCTCGCGAGCAGGGAAAGGCGATTCTTGACTACCAACCTGTTGACAGTGAGGATTTTTACGACAATTACGATCGCTTCTATGAGGAACTTTGCAAATAGGATCTGTGCAATTCTCTTATTGGCTATTGCCACAATTTTCGCAATCTCTTTAACAGCGTGTACGCCAGAGATAGACAGCTCGCTCGGAGGGGAGATTATGCCCGAAAATCAGACTATGGTTTTGCGCCACTTGAAATTACACGGCAACAAAATCACACAATATAACCACTTGACCGAGGAGAACGAAGAGTTTATTGCAGCCTCTCCTCTGATTGAGAGCCGACAATTCCGTACCGACTCTGTCATCTCGTCAAATCTTGATTACGGATACTTTGGCGTACGTTTTAGCGATACGCTCGGTATGCGCTCTGCGGGATTTGCTTCGTCAATAATCTATATGAACGAGTTGGACGAGAAACTTGGTTGGGGTTACAAGCCAATCTTTGATACGATGAAGCTCCTGCTCTCAATCAACAAATACAAGGGCGACACCCTCGTACCGGTGAAGTATTACGTCTATGAGTTAAAGAAGGGACTTGCGGGCAATGTACTTGACGAGGAGGACTCCATCGCCTATATCAACTGTGATTTGAGCGATATGTACGATGAGAGCAAGCCTCTCTTCTCGTTCACATTCCCCGTTGCCGAGCGAGGTGAAGGACCGGGTACTACAACCGTTCTGCTCGACCCTGTTACCGACAACAATGGAAAGATGTCTGCCCAGACTTGGGACTACATTCGTCGCTTGATGCTTATTCCGGAGAACTACAACGCCGCTGATAGCGATTGGGACGGATATGGTCGTGATGGACTTGAATACTATCAAGATGAGGCTAAATGGGTGGAGAAGTTCCACGGCGTATATATCAAACCCGACCTCTCCTCTATTTCGGGCAGTCAGGGTGCGATGTATGCCACCAAACTTGATGCCTCTGGACTTATGTTGAAGGGACGTAATCGCAACCCGCTGGACCCTACGCTTATACAGGATACGATTGGTATGTACTACTACTTCTACGACGAGTACACCAAGTACAACCTCTCGGTCAATAGCATCAAGCGCGACTATTCGCGCGGTTTGACACAAACGCCTGTTCTCAACAGCGTTGTGATGGACGAGAAGAAGAGCATAGAGGAGCGTACACAAGTGGGTATGTGCCACATTGAGGGTATCGGTGGCTCGGTTGCAGAACTGACCTTTACTGACGAGATGCTGGATCAGTTGCGCTCGTTACTTTTGAACGAAAGTGGTAAATTCTCCAAGATGGGTATCAACCAATGTTTGATGACACTCTATCTTGATAAGGCATCGTACGATTGGAGTGTTACGCAGGGAAACTATGTTGAACTTACGCCTCTGCTTGACAAAGCCTTTGACCGCGTAGGAACATACTTGTATTATCATACACTCTCCCCTATCGTTGATTACGACTATGTGAACGAGGAGAAGTATAGCACCGAACTCACCTATGGTGGATACATTGACCGCAGCCGAGGATGTTATATCTTAAACATAACGGGATATATACAACGTCTGTTCCGATATATCAACGAGACCGCCAGACAAGAGGACGGCTCATACAAGTTTGATAGGAACGATCCAAACTACGCACCGCGAACAATATATATTGGAGCCAAAGCCACCGACCTGTTTGATTTTTCAACGGTCTCCATACAAGGAATGGACGATGGCACAAACAAAGCCCCAATACAGATTGATTTGACGTACACGTTGATAAAATAGTAAGTTACAATCTCCGAAACCTAAGTCTCTCGCGATTTAGGTTTCATTGCGAGAAAAGAGAAAATATATTCAGATGCAGAAGAATTTAGTTATAGTAGAGTCGCCGGCAAAGGCAAAGACCATTGAGAAATTTCTCGGTTCTGATTTTGTTGTTAAGTCAAGTTTTGGACACATTCGCGACCTACCTAAAAAGGATTTGAGTATTGACATTGAGGGCGGCTTTGTACCGACCTACGAGATACCTGCCGAGAAGGGCAAACTTGTGGCAGAGTTGTCGCGTACGGCAGCCGAGGCAAAGGCTGTATGGCTTGCAAGCGATGAGGACCGCGAGGGAGAGGCTATTGCTTGGCACTTGACCGAGGTTCTCGGACTCAACGTAGAGAACACGAAGCGTATCGTGTTTCACGAGATTACGAAAGATGCAATTCTCAATGCCATAAAGGCTCCGCGCAAGGTGGATATGAACCTTGTAAATGCACAGCAAGCACGTCGCGTATTGGACCGATTGGTGGGCTTTGAACTCTCGCCAATACTTTGGAAGAAGGTCAAACCCGCTCTCTCTGCCGGACGCGTGCAGAGTGTAGCCGTACGCCTTGTGGTTGAGCGTGAGCGTGAAATTATAAATTTCAAGGTTACATCATCTTACCGTATCGTAGCGCAGTTCTATCCGGCAAACGACAGCAATAAGACTCTCTTTAAGGCAGAGTACTCGGAGCGTTTCGCGACCAAGGAGGAGGCCTATGCAATGCTTGAACGTTGCAAAGGGGCTACCTTCACGGTTGAGAAGTGCGAGAGCAAGCCTTCAAAGCGTTACCCGGCACCACCTTTTACCACCTCTACCCTACAACAGGAGGCGGGGCGTAAGTTCTCTATGTCGGTATCGCAGACGATGTCTATCGCACAGAAGCTATATGAGCGAGGTCTTATAACCTATATGCGTACCGACTCGGTAAATCTCTCATCGTTAGCATTGAACGCCTGCAAGAAGGAGATTTGCGAGATGTTTGGCGAGAACTACTCGGCACGTCGCAACTATACGACTTCCAGCAAGGGTGCGCAGGAGGCACACGAGGCTATTCGCCCAACATACATCAACAACCACACGATTGAGGGTACATCGGCAGAGAAGCGACTCTACGAGTTGATTTGGAAGCGTACGGTAGCCTCACAGATGATTGCAGCAGAGGTAAATCGCACAACCATAACAATCGCGATGTCGGGCGATGAGAATAGATTTGTCGCTACGGGAGAGGTTATTGAGTTTGACGGCTTCCTTCGCCTATACTCCGAGTCGCACGACGATGAGCCAAGCGATAGTGATGATAGCGCAAAATTGCCTCTTTTGCACGAGGGTGAGCAACTCTTGTCGCAGACCATCACCGCAACCGAGCGTTTCTCCGTACCTCCGATGCGATTCAATGAGGCACTATTGGTTAAGCGTTTGGAGGAGTTGGGCATCGGTCGTCCTTCAACCTATGCGCCTACCATCTCAACAATCACCACACGCGGATATATAGAGAAGGTAAACAAGCCTTCACAGAAGCGCAGTTACACCCTCCTGACACTCAAAGGCAACTCCATCACCGAGAAGATTGCCTCCGAGAACTATGGAGCCGAGAAGAATCGTCTTGCACCTACCGATATAGGTATGGTTGTAAATGACTACTTGGAGCAGCACTTCCCGATGGTTATGAACTACAACTTCACGGCTAATGTCGAGAAGGAGTTTGACCGCATCGCCGAGGGCGAAATGGCTTGGAAGGAGATGATTGGCAACTTCTACACTCCGTTCCACGAACTTGTTGAGAGTGCTATTACCACCCAAAACGACAAGGGCTCACAGGTGCGCATCATCGGTACAGATCCGGCAACGGGGCACGTTGTAAAGGCGCGTATCGGACGATTTGGTCCTATGGTGGAGATTGAGAGCAATGATGGCGAGAAACCTCGCTTTGCATCGCTCAAAAAGGGACAACTCATTGAGGCCATCACGCTTGAAGAGGCTCTCTCACTCTTTGCTTTGCCACGCACACTTGGCAACTATGGCGACGATGAACTTGTCGTAGGTATCGGTAAATTTGGTGCTTACGTGCGTTACGGAAAATCGTTTGCTTCGCTTACGAAGAGCGATGACCCATACACGATAACATACGAGCGAGCAGTAGAGATTATTGAGGAGCAAAAACGCTCGGCTGCTGCGGCGACAACTCCGATAAAGAGTTTTGTTGAGGATGCGAATATGCTTATCAAGAATGGTCGCTACGGTGCATACATCGCCTACAACGGCAAGAACTACCGCATACCAAAGAGCAAAAAGGCTGAATCGCTCTCGTATGAGGATTGCTTGAAGATTGTAAATTCAACTAAAAAATAGAGTATTATGAAGAGATTTTTTGTTTTAGCGGTTATTCTTTGCGCTATCTCGGCTTCGGCATTTGCACAGGAGAATAAGGAGGCAAAGAAGGAGATTAAGGGTTACCAATTTACCGACGGCACTGTCGTAAAGGGCACCTCCGTAAAAAATCAGTTCCGTAGCGGTACTTGCTGGTGCTACTCGGCATTGTCGTTCTTGGAGAATGAGATTATCCGTGCCGGTGGCGAGGAGATGGACCTCTCGGAGATGTGGATTGTCCGCAATATCTACTTTGAGAAGGCGGTTAAGTATGTTCGTCTGCACGGACACCTCAATATGGCTGTCGGTGGAGCATTCCACGATGTAACAAAGGGTATTGAGAGTTATGGTATCGTTCCACAGGAGGTCTATGAGGGTTTGAACTATGGTACAGACAAGCCTGTATTTGGCGAGATTGACGCCGTATTGAAGGCCTATGTTGAGGCTGTTGTGAAGAACAAGAACCGCAAACTCTCTACCGCGTGGAAAGATGGTTTGAACGCTATCCTTGACACCTACTTCGGTAAGATGCCGGAGAAGTTCACCTACAAGGGTAAGGAGTACACTCCACACTCGTTTGCAGAGTCGCTCCCTATCAAGATGTCGGACTATGTATTCGTTACATCATATACACACCACCCATTCTACGAGCAGTATATCGTAGAGGTGCCTGATAATTGGATGTGGGAGAAGGCATACAACGTGCCACTCAATGAGTTGATGGAGATTGTGGATAACGCCCTTGCAAACAACTACTCGGAAGGTTGGGCTGCTGATGTTTCGGAGCGTGGTTTCAACCGCACAAAGGCTATCGGTATCGTTCCGGAGGATAATATCGAGAGTATGAATGGCACCGAGGCAGAGCGTTGGGGTCGCCTCTCGGCACAGGAGCGTGCAAGAGAGTTGTACAGCTTTGACAAACCTGTCAAGGAGAAGAAGATTACACAGGAGATGCGTCAAGAGGCATTTGACAACTACGAGAATACCGATGACCACGGAATGGTTATCGAGGGTACTGCCACAGACCAAGAGGGCAACCCATTCTTCAAAGTTAAGAACTCGTGGGACGTACGTCCTCCATACAAGGGTTACTACTACTTCTCACGTCCATACGTAGAGTATAAGACTATGGAGATTATGGTGAATAAGAATGCTATTCCAAAGCAGATCCGCAAGAAGTTGGGATTGTAATCCTACACAATAAAAAATATAGAGCCTCTCTAACTTTTTTACCTGTTAGGGAGGCTCTATATTTTTGGGCACCGGATAGTGGATTAACGTTAAATGTAGCGAGCGCAATAAGCCTATCAGACTGCTTATTATCAGTTAATTGCAACTGCACGGCAATGGATATTGTGCTTTACGCTTTTTTCTGTCATTATTTATTGTTTTTATCGCCTAAAAGATATACATTTGTAGCGGTGTAGAGTATCAACACATATTGAATATAGACACCCGTGTCAATTATTCTAATTTGTAAGATGAGGTTAATAGAGAAGATTGTTGTTTTGTTCATTGCTATACTGATGCTTCATCCGTATGCATCAGCGCAAAATACCGAGGCAAACGTCCCCGATAATGCCCCCGTATGCAGTGAATCAAAGAGCAGACAACTCGACATCTCCGCCCGCACCAACATCCAAAAAATCGACATACTATACAAAAACAACTGCGCAGAGCCACGCTGGGATTATGCCGAAAACCAGAAGGCCCTCGAAATTCTAACACAGGTTATTCTACAACTATCCTCCGAACAGAGCAATGTCCGTACTATCGTCATCGAGGGAGCAGCATCGCCAGTAGGTAGCGAGAGATACAATAACGAACTCTCACTGCGTCGTGCTACCCTACTCCGTGATGCGATATCCAAGATAGAGGGAGGAGCGGCACTGCATATTCATATAGTATCCATCGGCGAGAATTGGAGCGAGTTCAAGGAGTGCGTATCCAGCGGTTACCACTCGGCAAACCGAGAAGATGTTCTCGCCATCATTCGAGACAACAGCATCTCGAATGACGAGAAGGAGCGACGATTGCAGGCTCTCGACAACGGTAAGACGTGGCGAGTGTTGGTCAATAAGTTTATGGGCAGCTCACGAAGTGTAACCGCTATTCGCATTATCGAGGCTGATGGTATATTGAAGAGTGGCTCACCATTCAAATCCAGCGATATTGTTGCGCCTGCCATATTGGATATGCACTTTCCCGAATTAAGAAGGCTCACAGCGACACCTGATATTCTCAATCAAGACTCTCACAATCCTCTTTCGGAACCAAGGGGGGGGGTAGTCGTAGCACCAAATACTCTCACTTCGGCGCCAAAGGTAGAGGCTACTCTGCCGGATAGTCTGTCATCGGCATCTGCCATCTGCAATTCGGTATCCGAGCAACGCAAACCCGTAGTAGCAATTCGCTCCAATCTGCTTGTGCCGGCACTCAACATCGGTGTTGAGGTGCCTATCGGAACACATTGGTCGGTGGGAGCCGACTACTACTTCCCGTGGATATGGCCCAAGCGTGATAATAAAAACTGTTTCGAGTTATTGGCTTGGGGCATTGAGGGGCGTTATTGGTTTGGTCGCAACCGTACGGTGTTCGACCGTCTGCAAGGTCATTCGGTCGGTGTATATGGCTATATGGGCTACTACGACTTCGAGCGCAACTACCACGGACACCAAGGTGAGTTTATGAATGTCGGCGTGGACTACACCTATGCAATGGCAGTAGGTAAGCGCAAGCAGATACACTTCGAGTTCTCGCTCGGTGTGGGTTACATCTATTCACAAGCCCGCAAATACACCGTTATTGACGCAGCAGGTCCACTCATCAGCGACAAGATTACCAAGGAGGTGGGCTTCTTCGGTCCTACGAAGGCGAATGTTTCGCTCGTAGTGCCGATCTTCCAAAAAGTTAAACCAAACGACAAGGATAGGCGATGAGGAGAGTGAAGTACATACTGCTTGTCGCTTTGGTGGTTCTTTGTTCGGTGGCGTGTGAGCGTCGCCCTATTGAGGAGCAGTACCTCAAAGTATATCTTGACCTCACGATAGACCGCGAGGTTACCAACTACGAGGTTGCCGAGGGGGAGCCAGGCTTGATGCGTGTTGCATTCTTCGACTCGGCTACGGGTGAGTACCTCTCGCACGACTTCGTGTCGGACAAGGGCGGATATATCTTCGCTCCGTATGGCACGGTTGATATGGTCGCCTACAATATTGAGGCGGGCGAAACGCGCATCAAAAACTACTATGTATGGAACGATATTGAGGCCTACACCAACGAGATTAGCGAACACCAACTTGGCCGCTTCTCCTACTACTTGCGCTCGCGCGTTGATACGCGCCCATCGTATGATGCCATTTGCTCAACTCCAGGACATCTCTTCGTGGCACGCAGGCAAAACCTCTTTATCCCTCAACACATATCCAGCGATGTATTCGTAATTGAGGCCACCGCCAAGACGGTGGTTGAGAGTTGGACCATTGAGATAGATGGCATTGAGGGTATGCAGTGGGTAGGCTCTATATCGATGTTGATTTCGGGACAGGCCGCCTCCTCGTTTATAGCCACCCCTATCCTCTCAACAGAGCCGATAGCACTCTACTTTGACAAGGTGAACGCCTCGCGCAACAGCACGATACTATACTCACGCTTTGAGACCTTCGGACGCGAGAAGACAAGTGGCGATGTGGCCCTGTTGAGTGTTCTCTTTACCGACATTCAAGGTCACCCATATATGTACAACTTTGATGTATCGGAGCAGATGGAGAATAACCCAGACCAGCACATTGTAATTCACAGCAAGATAAATATCCCGAAACCAGAGGTTGGAAGTGGCTTCAAGCCTACGGTAGACGATTGGAAAGAGCACGAATACGATGTAGACATATAGACTAAAAAACCTTAAAACGATAAATAACAAGACAAAAAACAAACTAAATTTTTAACAAACAACAATTTAACATTTTAACAAACAAATTTCAATTCACTAATTTTTTAACTTTCAAAAACTTTTAAGTTATGAAAAAGATCTTTTTACTTGCTGCGGCGGCGATGGTATCGTTGAGCAGCTGTGTTCAGACCGATGAGATTTACACCGGTAAGTCAAACGAGATGGGCTTCAAGTCGGCCGTAACCCGTGGTATCATTCAGACGAATGAGGATATGACCTATCCTGTCGCCGTTACTGCTGTATGGGACGACGCAAAGAACGGCGAATTCGCAAGCTACTTTGAGAAGGCAAAGTTCGTTTACGATGCAGGTACAGAGTTGTGGAAGGGTGAGCCTGCTCGCTACTGGCCAACCAGTGGTAATATGCAGTTCCTTGGCCTCAGCCCTTACCCAATTTCAAATGTTACTCACACCTACAAGACTACCGGTGAGTTGGAGAAGGTTGTTTGGGGTACTATTGAGAACAACTTGATGGATCAGCACGATGTACTCTTCTCTGACCTCCTCAGCGTTGAGGCTCCACAGACTTCGGCACAGCCATTGCTCTTCCATCACGCTTATGCACAGCTTAATGTAACTTTCAAAAAGACTGATTCTGCAGCCGAGGTTATCATTAAGAGTGTTAAGGCTAATAATGTACACATCAACGGTATCCTTACTGTAACCCCAGCAGCTGGTAGCGCAAGTACAGCCGAGTGGCAGGTAGGCTTACCTGTTCCGCGTTTCTTCTTGCCTGAGGCTCCAACCGGCGTTGAGAATGGCACTTTGAACGCAGTCCTCAATGCTAACACAGCATTTTCTCCAACTCCGATTCTCGTAATCCCTGGTGCACAGACAGAGATCATTATTGAGTACACTATCGATGGTCACGAGCACACTTACACCCACGACCTTTCAAGCAATGGCAATTGGGATATGGGTTACAAGTACACCTACAACTACACTATCAATGTAAACGAGATTATCTTTGACTGTACAGTTGATGCTTGGACTCCAGTTGATGGCGGTAACATCACTATCTAATCTTTACAACACTTTAACCTGTGGGGGTTTGATCGCCCCCTCAGGTACTAATAAACGGAAAACGGAAAACTGAAAACTGAAAACGGGAAAATGCGTAGAAGTTGGGTAGCTATATTGGCGTTGTTGGTTTTGGTGGGTTGTGAGAAGCCGAAGCCAACGGGAGGGGCGCGTGAGATTAACTTCGCGTCGCAGTATAGTCGCGCGCTGATTGATGGAGATGAGCTTTTGCGACAAGAGGAGATCAAGCTTTTTGGCGCGTACACCCTTGATGGTCGTACGGCTCGCATATTTAATGCCGAGCATCTCTACTACAACGCCGACCTTCCTGGTTGGGACTACGACAATACGCAGTATTGGATTGCGAAGGCACAGTACCGTTTCTGTGCCGTATCGCCATACTACGCACCTTGCACCTTCTCCGACGAGGATGGAAGAGTAGTCTTCGGCAGCTATGAGGCAACAACGGGAGGCCCCGACCTCTTGTACGCCACCGCCACGCGCGACCTCGCCGTAAAGGAGGACTTCTCAACCATCTTGTTGAACTTCCACCACGCCTGCTCGGCCGTGCAGTTTAACCTCATCAACGCCTCAAACGCCACACTTACGAATGTTCGCAACATTCGCCTTGTAGGTCTGCACAATAGAGGCAACTTCTCGTTTGATACCGATGGCAACGCTTCGTGGGCAACAGACGGGACAGTAGTGGAGTCGTTGTCGCAGTCGTTTGGAGGCATTTGCACCCTGCCAAACGGAGGACTACCCGTAAATCTGACGGTGAAGCACTCGCTCTACGACGGTGGTGCGCTGTTGGTCTTGCCACAGACCATCTATAAGACCCCCGTAACGCTCCACTTGGAGTATATCAAGGCGGGCGAGGCCGAGTATGCAGTTCGCAACATTGAACTCGGCTATCTTACGGGCAATGTGCCAACCGAGTGGAAGGCGGGCGAGAAGTATGAGTATAACCTGACAATTACCGACAACACCATAACCACAGAGGTTGTGGTGGTAGATTGGGTAGATAACTTTGTTGATTTGTAGAAAGGAGGAGAGGATGAAGAGATTGCTATACATACTCTTTGCAGCAACGCTGATGGTCGGTTGCAACAACAGTAACAATATATATATCGGCAACCCGCAAGAGATTACCTTCAATGCCCAGCATATATCACGCAGTGCTTTGGATCAAAACGACATAAACAATGGCGTTGGCAAGGTCTATGTCTGCGGTGTGCAGAATAACTCGTCAAAGATTTTTAACAATGTCGCCATAACACGCGATGCAGCCACGGGCAAGTGGTTCTCCGCAACCAAGCGCAACTGGGTTGAGGGTAGCAACTACTCATTCCACGGCTACGCCTACAATACGCTCGACGGATTGACTATCACGAGTGGCAAAGATGGCTTGGAGTTCTCGGTACAGCAACCTACCTCCTACGACGAGGATGCGATGATTGACTACCTGCTCTCCTACTCCTTCAAGGTTGCCGATGGAGCGATGAAGCCAATCGTGCAGCTCTATCTCGAACACGCAATGTCGTTGGTGGAGGTGTATGTTGTGCGTGGTAATATGTTCGATGCACGACTCACGAAGATGACCTTCGAGAATATCTATACCCAAGGCTCAATGAAGTGTACATCGCAGGCGGTTGCCAATTCGGGAAACAAGAATGTGTGGGAGGTGTCGCCATCGGGAAACAACGATGTGGTATATACATTTGAGCCGACCGCAACGGTTGTGATTGGCGATAAGCGCGAAAATACCGAGGCTCATATGGCTATAATGTGTCTGCCACAGCAGCTGACAGCAAATACAAAATTGACGATAGAGTACGAGGTGAACGAGAAGGTGAGTGCAGAGAGTCCGGATAACTTCGTAACGCATAAGGAGGAGTTCCAACTCTACAACTACCAGCCGGTGAACTACCAATCGGGACACCGCATTGTCTATACGGCAACGGTCGATTCGGGAGTAAACCTCGAAGGCGTGGTTACCGAGTGGAAAGATGTTGATTATATCGAGGGAACGGTGTTGCCGGAGATTAAATAGAGGGGACGAAAAGATATGAGAGCAATTATCAGAAATATACTTTTGTTGTTGGTTGTGGCTGTGGTGGCAGTGGGCTGTCTTAATGATAGCGACCTCGGAACATCGACACGCAACCCTATGGAGGTGCGTCTGTGGGCAGATGTGGGCTACTCGCCTAATCTGGTCTATTCGCCACAGTCGGCGACACGAGGCAACGCCAATTCGACAAGCGGTATCATAGATGCTGCGACCGATACGGTTATGATGTTGGGAATGGCTCGTATCGATGAGTTGCATACACCTTCATATCCCGACTTCCTCAACTGCGGTGAGCCGATACTTGCCGAGATGGGGCAGCCGAATGCGGCGAATAGCTATATTCGTGATATAACCTTTACAAGTTCGGCACAATTCTTCTACAACACGACCGACTATGTCAAGTATGTAGCGTGGCACCCTTGGTTGCCGAGCGAGGCGGGTTACGAATACTCTTCGAGTGGAGAGGCGACAACCGTAAAGATTCCGATTACGGGCGACTCGGATATTATGTACGGAGATGTTGTAACGGGCTCGCAGAGTGATGGTTTCGATGTGATGGAGTTCAATCACGCGCTCTGTATCTATCGCATCTATATCTATGCGATGCAAGAGGAGGACGGAACGCAGTCGACTTCGTGGGGTGTGTTAGAGGATATGAATATCGAAGATTTGCCAACATCGTGTACACTGACACTGCCAAAAGATGAGTCGGAGGCGTTTGGTGTGGCGTATGAGGGGCGTGAAACACTATATCTCTCGGACCCGAACAACAACATATTCTTCGATGCAGGGGACAAGATTCCTGTCGGTTTGGCAAACCGCCGTATGGTTGCGAAGTGTGTGGCGGCACCTCCTGCTGACGGAGTACTCAATATAAGTCTTGCGACGAGCAAAGCGGAGGCACGTCAGCGAGTATCCATCGCCCGAAACTTCAAGGCGGGATATGCCTATGATATTGTGCTTCGCTTCTCAAATCACGGATATATCAACCCCGATGTTTCGGTGGGTGAGTGGAAGCGATACGATGAAGTTATTGAGCAGAAGGTGGATGTAGATATGTTCTACAACCTCTCGAACTACGAAACCGCCAACTCCTATATCGTAAATTCGGCAAATTATGGCTATTGCTTTGATGCTACGGTCAAGGGTAACGGCGATAGTTCGTTGGTCGGAGGTGGCGATACATCGCTTGCTCCGAAGTATATTGACATCTTGTGGGACGATACCCCAATGATTACGATTGACGGTGTACAACGCAAGGCTCTCACTCTCGACCTCCACGAACTATCACACAATAGAGTCTTGTTCCACGTGCAGGGAAATCCGAATGATAGAGAAGATAAACGACTGCTGTCGGAGGGTAATGTCGTTATTGCAGCCTACGATGAGGAGGGCGGCAATATCTTGTGGACTTGGCATATCTGGCTTACCGACCGTGTTAGAGCGCAGGGATATCCTAACGGCTATATCGTACACGACAGAAACCTTGGTGCTGTATCGTCAGTGCCTGATGGAGCTACCGGTATGGACGGATTGTACTACCAATGGGGCAGACCAACACCGTTCAAGTCGGTTTCATCGGGAGTGTATGGTGCAGTGTCGAAGGTACCGAGCAACCCTGCAACGGTAGCAACGGTTGAGGAGGCGGTGGCAAATCCGACAATCCTGTATGGCAGTGGCAATACCTCGCAGAATGATTGGTTGGCGACACAAAACAATGCTCTTTGGGGCTATCAAAACGAGCATACAGACCTCGAAAAGACGATGTACGACCCTTGTCCTCCGGGATATATGGTCGCCGATATCCGTGTATGGCAGAATATTGCAGGCTACGAGAAGTCGGGCGGTTGGCATAGTGGCTCGGGTGTAAACCTATCGGTCGCATCGAACAATGTATGGTATCCGTTCCAAGGCTCAATCGAGAGCGATGGGTCGGAGAATATATATCGCGATGTAGTTCGTTTGTGGTCGAGTGTTGTCGATTTGCGCACCACAAATGAGCCATACGAATTGCAATATACGGCGATTGGCTCATCAAGTTGGAACGCCTATGGCAGCAACCGCAACCGAGCATTGCCGGTGCGTTGTGTGTCGGCGCACTCCACAGCGATTGTTACCGATTTGAGCGCTTCGCAAACGGCAAACAGTTATATGGTACATCGTGCGGGTTACTACAAATTCAAGGCAACCGTGCGTGGTAATGGTGTGGGCAGTCTGTTGCCACTCGGAGGTACGACAACCGCCGAGATAAATGGCGGTCTTTCGACTACGATTGCCCCTGCGAAGGTCGATATATTGTGGTGGCAGGGTGATTTTACGGAGGTTACGGGTAGCGAGAGCGATATAGAGAAATTTATGCCGCTGCAACTACTCAACAATGGAGAGCCTGACGAGGAGGGTTATGTTACCTTCTATGTCGGAAATTATCACGAGGGTAATGTCGGTTTGGCGGCATACGATGTCGATGGTGAGATTTTGTGGTCGTGGCATATCTGGTTTACCGACAAACCTGCCGACTTGATTACGGGTAACTATACCTTGATGGATAGATTTTTGGGAGCGACAACGGCTCCAAATACAAGTGGCTCGTCAATCTCGTTTGCAAATGAGAAGGAGCGAATGACAACCTACGGCTTCTACTATCAGTGGGGACGTAAAGACCCTATTATGGGTGCGCCATCGTACTCTGCGGGTAACGAGACGGTGAGCGGGAAACCTAAATCATCGCAATATTGGGTAAAGGATTATATGACGGGTGAGTGGTCGAGCCGCACAGATATAGACACGGCTGACGCAGCGACAATACCTGTGGTAACACAAAACCCGATGACCTTCTACAAGAGTACATCGCTCTGTGGTAATACTACTTGTGGTTGGTTCCCGGCAAGTTTTGCCGATGGATATACCAATGTGGCACTTTGGGGATATGCCGTAAAAGACTACAACATTCAGGGACAGACCTTCTCCAAGACGATGCACGATCCTTGCCCTCCGGGCTACCGAACACCATTCCACCACGCGTGGGGCTATCAGGTGGGCGACACTCACTACGGATATACATACGGCGAGAATGGCGGAAATATCAACTTCTCAAACAATGAGGCTTCGTTTGATAACTACGGCATAGTATTCAACAATACCTACTTCGATAGGGCGTGGTATCCGTTTGTCGGCTATCGCTACCCGACTACGGGAGGTTATCGTGACGTCGGAGCCAGCGGTTATATGCTTACAGGTATGCCTATGGGACGCTACAACACCCGAACATACATATATACCAAAACCTATTCGGGACAGGTAACACAACAGGGTACAAGTGGCGGCTATGGCGCAGCCTATGCGTTACCGGCACGATGCCAAAAAGATTAACGGAAGAGAACTATGAAGAGATTATACCTAATTTTAATGGTTGCATTTGCCTTGTCGTCGTGCGTGGTTGCCGACGATATAGTCGAGGTGGGTGGCAATAGTGGCGGAGGAGATGTCAATATCTCCACCTCTATAACCCCTTCGTGCATTGTGGAGACTCGCGGTATATCCCGAGCCTCAGAGTCGGGTATCGCTATGCGCTCGCTTATCGACCAAATTACAACCAAACGTATGGACTCAAACTTCCTACGCCTTGACGAAGATTTGAGTTCAACAAACGATGGTCTTTACACCTTCACGGGTAACGATGAAGCGACTCCTTATACAACTAATTGGAATAAGGCGTTACTACTCGAAGCAACCGTAATATCTTCGCCCGACAATACCGAGGGGATACACTATCGCTCCGTATTTTTAGCACCGGAGCAGTCCTACAAGTTGAATATAGTTGAGACAAATAACAATGGTGTAATAGATAACGACACCACCCACTTCTACCATACACGAATGGTCGGTTGGTATCCGAAAAACTGTACACTGCCTCGTAAGGAGGGCGTTCCTGCAACGGCACAGTTCGACTATTCGGGGTTCGATGCCGTGCGCTTGAACGAAACGGTCGAGATTAATGGTGTTGCGACAGAGGTTGTGGCTCTACAATTTATGGGGTTAGATGGCGAAACCGACTTGATGGTAAGTAATGTCTGCGAAGGACAATCGTGGCATAAGTACAATGCCGACTCTCCACATCGCAGCGATATTCACCCTGTGAATAGCGGTAACATATATCGGGTGCCTTTTGGGCACAACTTCACTTCGCCCGCATACTCCAACTACTTTACATATCGTCACTACCGTTCGGCAATTCGTGTTACGGCATACGCCGAGCAGAGTGAGCACAACCTGATGATGTGGGGCGATATCGAGAAGGTTATTATCCGCAATCAGCCTACGGCGTGCAAGGTGTGGTTACCTACGCAGTTGGGAGAGTTTGGCGAGGTTTATAATTGGAGCAACTACAAAAACCTCCCTATTATCACTACTCCGATGTTCGACAACGATAGCAACCACCCGGAGTTCTCCGAGTCGGCAACCTACCCAATCTCAATGGAGGGCACTTCGCTGAAAAATGATATTTATCTCGGTTATTCGCTCGTAGAGCCTAATAGCGATGTCGAGTTGGAGATTCACACCACCTCCGGAGTCTATAATACTACGATTACGGCAGCCCACCCAGTGAAAGATGCCTATGGAAACGAGTCTATTGTCAATATCTTCGAGCCGGGTTACATCTACGATGTGAGGTTGAGCCTGCAAACAGATGGCAGTATCGGAGCAATCCTCTCAAAGGAGGGTGATGAACACTACTATGACCTGTCAAGTCTGCACGAATTTGAGGTTGATGAAGAGATAACCGATAATAGTATTATTTCAACCTATAAACTCTCAAACTGCTACATCTTGGACCCAAGCGAGTTCAAGGATAGCGAGGGTAATGATATCTACGATGGTTATTGTTTCTTTGCTATGACGGTAGGAAATGGAGAGGCGGGTATTCTCTCTTCGGGTGCGCAGAAACTATATCCAGAAACGGCAACTATCAAACCTGCGACCGCCCATCTGTTGTGGGAGAGTTCGCTCGGTCTTGTATCGGATATTGAGCTGAAATATGGCTATGTGCGTTTCAAATTACCAGACTCCTCGGCACGAGGAAATGCCGTAATTGCAGTATATGACAAAGAGGGCAATGTATTGTGGTCTTGGCATATATGGATTACCGACCGCCCTACCGAGCAGCGTTTCTCGGTTGGCGAGCACGATATAACCCTACTCGACCGAAACATAGGTGCAACAGCCGCAACTTGCACAGGTGCCGGTGATGCGTTGGCGACATACGGCTTGTACTATCAGTGGGGGCGCAAGGACCCTTCGATGGGCCCTCCGACATACAACTACAAGCCTATTAACCTCAATACTGCCCCATACTACGACTTCTCCTCCGACGAGAAGACGGCAGCCGAGGTTACGCAGTTTGCCGAGCCTACGCTGCGAGATGGTGTGGAGAATCCGATGTACCTGATTCTGCCTACGGGGCAACCACTTTCATACATCTTTAACTGGACTCACCAGCGTTACGACTTCCTTTGGGGCTACGATATCGCTACGGGTATGACGACCAAAACTATCTATGACCCGTGTCCGTATGGATATCGTGTACCAAGCAGCGAACTCGGCGCTTTGTTCAGTATGGGTAGCGGCTCGGCAGGAACTTACGGCTATACACGAACTATCAATGGACAACAATTCTTCTTCCCGTATGCGGGCTTTAAGGGTGTTGATGTCGGTTTGAACTCCCTTATCTCATCGTGGAAGTATGTCGGACAGAAGGGCGACTACCAATCTTCAATGTATTGCAACGATGCCGATGCTGTCAATAATGGAGGTATCAATCAATATATGCACCGCTCCCGCATCTATGTTTCGAGCGCCTCGTCGTGGACCGAAACCAATGTAGGAACATACACAGGTCATTTGCACTCCGACTTTGCAAATCGTCGAACAGCAGCACCTGTACGATGTGTCAAGGACGAGAAGATAGGCAGTATCACCGCAACGCTCTCCCCTTCGAGCAGGTCGCTGATTGCCGATACACAGATCTCACTCTCGTATAAGGCTCACTCATACGGTAGTGCTATTGAGCATATCGAGATTGTGGCTACATACACCGACACCTCAGGTGTGAAGCACGATAAAATCATTCGTGAAATGAGCAATATCGGAGAGTATATGATAGACGGTGTTGTATCTTACATCACCCCTTCGGACTACAACGATACGGGCGTCATCTTCCACCTCATAGTTCGCAATGAGCACGGCTTGATCTATACCGAGGAGGTTACATTGGTCGAGAATGCTATCGAGGTCCACTTCAACCGCTGGGAGGATACACTGAATAACAATATCACCAACAATGACCGCAACTTTATTATCGTAGGCGAGGAGATACGCTACTATGTAAATGTATCGGCCAATAGCACCCCTTCGTCAGTGAAGATTAACGGCATCGAGGCGACACGAAGTGGCAGTTTCGTCGGCACGGGCGTATCCAACACTACTTGGTATATAACTTTTAGTCAAGCAACAAAGGGCATCTATACTATGGAGGTTGAGGCGACATCCGAGGGCAAAAACATCACCGTTCCTATGCCGGAGGTTACGGTCTATGGTCTGAATATCGGTAACCGTACCACAAATATCGACACGAGTGGCAATACGATGTATATGTTGCAGAATGCTGGCTACACCTCTACATATATGACCGCTGTCGGCACCACTCTTGCGGCCAACACCTCACAGAACTACTACAACCTCTTTACTATTGAGGGTGGTATGGTTCGGAGCGTGGCTCGTGAGGCCTATTTGTCGGGTACAAATGGTACTATTTCGTTTGCTTCGGAGGGAACAAACTACACGATTACCGCCTCGGGCAATAGTATCTATATCTACACAACATCGGGCTGGGGCTGGTTCCAAGAGACCTACTATGTGCGCCAGACGAGCAATACGGTAATCGGTATTTCTAATAACACTTCGTACCGAAGTTGGAATCTGTTGCCTGTAACCTACGATATTCCGTAGTTGAGCAAGCAACTCTGCACACTCTACGAGGGCGCAGACAAGTCTGCCGAGGAGCAACAAGCTGACCGAATTCCCTGCGCACAAGCACCCCCTCATTGTGGGTTTCGACCGGCGGCAGAAGCAGAGAGCAGACCAAGAGGTGGGGAGGTGGTGCAAGACCGAAGGTCTGATGTGAAGAGTCG
>JAFXHB010000061.1 GCA_017536605.1 Alistipes sp. | reverse complement strand
TTCGGCATCTGCCTTGTCTGGAAAATGCTCATTTACGCCGAGTAAACTGCGCTTTTCCAGCCTGCGAGCAGCTTCAAAATAGCTCTTGTTATACAACTTCTGACAAAAAGAGCCTGTCTAAAAAACTTGTTAGACAGGCTCTTCTACGTCTATATTGCCGCGAGTTATTTAGCCTCTGGTGCTGCGGCCTCCTCTACCGGAGCGTCGCCCGGAACCTCTGTATCAAGCGGGATATATGGCTCTACCGAGATAACGGCAACCTCAAACTCCAACGCCTCATTTGGACCGATGTCGCGACCTGCGCCACGCTCACCATAAGCCAACTCGGCTGGGATATAGAGTTTGATAACACCACCGGGACCTACGAGTATTACACCCTCGCCCCAACCCTTGATAACGCGGTTGAGTGGGAACTTAACAGGCTCATCTTTCTCGGTAAACCTACCATTCTCGTCAAAGAGGTCTGGACGAGCCTTGCGGATCATCTCCTTCTGCTCCTCCGAGCGATCCTCAAAGCGCGAAGCGTCAAAGACTGTTCCGTCCTGCAACTTACCAACATAGTGTACCTCAACGATATCCTCATCGTTCTTTGCAGCCTTGCTCATATCGCCCTGCTCAACAACCTTGTAGAGCAGACCACTTTCGGTCTTCTTAACGCCCCACTGGCGACCAATCTTCTTCAACCACTTCTCTGAACGCTCGGCAGCCTCACGAGGACGAACTACGGTGAAGTAGTTCTGCAAGTATTTCATCACCTCCTCCTGTGCAATCTCGGCGTTACCCTCAAAAGCATCACGCAAGCCCTTGTTCAACCAGAATATCTGGAAAGGAAGTTTGCTTGAAACAAGACCGCTACCGATGTTGTTACCGAAAGCGTACGATACGGTCTCACGCTCGGTGTCGTTCTCGAAAATCTGTGGAGCAGTCTGGTACGAAGTAGAGTCAGCCTTATACGCCTGTATAGCCTGACGACGCTCACCCAACGACATCGCGAAGAACTCTTGGAGAATCTCCACAGCCTCCTCCTCGGTCTGCTTTGTGGTCTTGGTCATAGACTCGGTTACACCCTTCTTTAAGACCTCCATATCAAATGGAACGTCGCCGAGTTGCATTTTAAGGCTTGAACCAATGTTTGCACCAAAACAGTACGAAAGAGAGTCCAACTTGTTAGGATCTCCCTGTGTAATACCCTCCTTCTTGTCGGAGCAAGAAGTTGCCATCGCAACACAAGCGAGTGCCAAGACGGCAGAAAAAAGTCTTTTCATTTTCATCTATTTTTTAGTTAAATTGATAAGTTTCTAATGGTACTTTATATCTAATATATTGACGTCGTAGTTGAGCATCGTATTTGCCTCTACGCCAAGTTCGGCATTGCCCTCTATGCCATAGGCCTGCGAAGATGGCAACCACGCATTAAAGTGTCCGCCATTGCCTGTCAGGCGAACCACCTCTTGCAAACCTTTAACCAAGTTACGGTAGGAGTCGCGCAACGTATCGCGCTCCACGATAACACGTCCCTGCTCATCGGTAATCGTATAGGCTATACGTACCGTGTCGCGCAGATTCATTGAACGCTGGCGGCTCTGGTCGCCCAACTGCTCAATCTTATAGGTAACGCCTGTGCGTGTTCTTGCATACTTTCTATCCGACTTGCTCAAATCTGCGAGGAACTGCTCCTGATATGCCGCTGCTCGCTCGTGAATAAAGTAGGTCTTCTCGGCGAGAAAGTAGTCGCGAGCCTCCTCCATAGTCATTCGTGGCGTGCCGTTATAGACATCACGGATAGCATTACAAACGGTCTCTACATTGAGCGTTGAGTCCATCTCCATAAGCGTATGACCGATATTCAAGCCCACGACGTAGGACAATGAGTCGGTGTCCATCGCAAGTTTGGTCTTATGCCCCCCGCACGAGGAGAACATACCCGCCATAAGCAGTACGACTGCTATACATTTATATACTCTTTTCATAAACACTGTTCAATGTTGCAACAATCATCTTGCCGAGGAGTCGTGATGCAACGTTTGCGTCCATTGCATTATCCAAATTTGGCACAACCTCTGTAATATCAAAGCCTACAATCGTATGCCCCGTAGCCACCACTCGGTTGATAAGGTATATCACCTCATCAAAGGTCATACCTCCCGGAACAGGGGCATTGGTGTTGTGGCAGAACTCTATCTTCAAGGCATCTATATCAAACGAGATATAGACCTTTTCGGGCAGAGCCTCGCAGAGTTCATCGCATATTTTACCCCACGTTTCTCCCTCAAAGCGACGTGCTGCAAGCTCCTCCGAGAAGAAGAGTTTAATCTTATCGTTGGCAGATGCAAACGCCAACTCATCGTGGGCGATGTCGCGTACGCCAACCCCTACAATCCTCTCTACGTGAGGCAACTCCTCTGCGATATTGCGCATTACGGTTGTGTGAGAGTAGGTGTAAGGCACGTTCTCTTGCTTCAAATCGGCGTGAGCATCTATATTCAACACTCCGATACTCTTGTGGTACTCGGAGAGGGCCTTCACGGCACCAAACGCTACCGACTGATCTCCTCCAACGACAGCAACCTGCTTACCACTCTTCGCGATACGGCGCACTTGGCGATAGACACTCGCCTGCATCTCGCCAAAGCCGATATTAACATGCTCAATGCGCGAGAGTGTTCGCTC
>JAFXHB010000060.1 GCA_017536605.1 Alistipes sp. | reverse complement strand
TACAACCGCCTCAACAAGACAAGACAGCGCATCTGCGAGGAGTTCTATGGCGAGGAGGGTATTCTCTACTTTATAAACCCGAAGAGCGACTCCTCAATTGAGAGTGTAGATATCCTCTACCACCTCTCCTCGTTTGGCGAGGAGTTCAACCATCAACCGCTGAAAGAGGCTGTCGCAGAGGCTCGCAAAGCCCTCCGCAAGATGCCGGTTGCCACCTACAACCACAACCTCTCCCCCGAAGTCGGCTCTACCTCGTTGGCGGTAAAGTGGAGTTACCACCACCGCTACTCCTTTGACTATACGCGCGAGTATATAGAGAAGATAGGGCAGGAACCGCAGTTCACTACCCTAAAATCTATATACCCATATCTCTATTTTGATAGGGTTACCTCGTGGAGTCTCCTCCTTGAAGGGAATATGTTGGAGTAAAACCTCTACTTCACGGCGACCATAGCCTCAATGGAACGCTCCGCCTTTTGGCGAATCTCCTCCTCAATCTCAATCTCGGGAGCCTCATTTTCAAGGCAGGCTATGATGCTGTCGAGCGTTATCATCTTCATATATTCGCACTCGTTGCAAGCCTTACCCTCAACAGATGGTGCAGGGATAAACCTCTTCTGCGGATACTTTTTCTCCATCTCCGCCAAGATGCCCGGCTCGGTAACTACGATAAAGGTGTCGCTCTCGCTCGTGTCGCAGTAGGCGAGTATTCCCGCCGTAGAGCCACAGTAGTCCGCCAAGTCGGCAACCTCGCCCCTACATTCAGGGTGAACAACAACCTTTGCTTCGGGGTACTCCTTTTTGAGTGCCAAGATACCCTCCTTTGAGAACTTCTCGTGTACGTGGCACGCACCGTTCCACATAATCATATTCTCGCGTCCCGTGATCTTCTTTATATAGGTACCGAGGTTCTTGTCGGGACCGAAGATTATGGTTCTATCCTGTGGCACGGACTCAACGACCTGCAAGGCGTTAGAGGAGGTGCAACATATATCGGTCAGAGCCTTCACGCCCACCGTCGTATTTACGTAGGAGATGACCAACGCCTCGGGATGTTGCGCCTTGAACGCAGCAAACTCCTCTGCGGGGCAGGACTCCGCAAGCGAACAGGTCGCTTCGGGGTTTGGTATCAGCACCCTCTTTTCGGGGGATAGCACCTTTGCTGTCTCGCCCATAAAGTGAACGCCGGCAAAGAGAATAGTTTTGGCATCAACCTCTCGTGCTTTGATGGAGAGGGCAAGCGAGTCCCCCAAGAAGTCAGCCACCTGCTGCACCTCCGGACGACAGTAGTAGTGCGCAAATATCACGACACCCTTCTCACACTTCAACTCTTCGATTCTTGCTATTTTTGTTTTCATATTTTTAGGGGTTGTTAGAGGTTTTTAGGGGTTATTAGAGGTTTTTAGGGGAGACTTATAATTACACTAACTACCCCTAATATCCGCTAATTACCCTTAATAACCGCTATTTATTATCTTCACTCTTTTTATTACGGCGGAGTCGAGATAATTTCTCTCTAATACCGCCCTCCTTTTCAAACTTCTCTACCACTTTTTCTATAAACCTATATAGTAGATAATCGGTTTGATGAATAAGTATTATAACTATGTTTGCAATCGTTTCATCGTTACGAGTTGCTACTATCTCCATCCAAAACTTCGAATCATCGTGTTCTTTCCCTAACTGTTGAGCCTTTTTGAATTTTTCGGAATCTTCACTCCACTGCTCCAAATTGCGTGTACGCAAATAGTCCTCATAGTCTGCCAATAACTCTTTCAGGCTACTTTTGGCTACATTTAACAATTTTAGTTCTGTTTCAACAGAGGTTACCGAAGCAGCATATCCCTCTATTATATTCTGTTTACCAGAGCGTGCAGCCTGCACCATTTGGTCAATAGTTCTGTCAGAAGATTTGAAAAATTTATTCGCAAAGAGGTAGGTAATATCGTATATCGTCTCCGCCTTGCAATAACAAAGCAGATCACGATAATTCCCTTTGCGTTTTACAATAAACTTCTCCATCTTTTTTTACGAAAAATCCCTTAACCGCCCTTAATATCCTTTAATAACCCTTAACAGCCGTTATCTTTTTTCTCTACCGCAAAGTTAAAAATTATTTTTTATTATTAAAGGAGATTAAGGGTTGTTAAGGGCTATTAAAGGCTATTAAAGTTTTTTATAACTTTTCCTTAATCGCCCTTAACCGCCTTTAATAACCTTTAACTACCTTTAACCGTTTATATTTTTTTGCTCAATCAAAAATAAATTACTAAATTTGTAGCGCAGTCCGTTGGATTGCAGACATATAGAAAGTGTTTTTCGCACTCCTTGATTGAAAATGTGGAAGTTTTCTGAACTAAGGGAAGAACGAATAGCACTCATTTCTTGTATATATAGGTATGGCATACTCTGTGCCGTAACCCTATACTATACAGGTGTGGGGCATTATAATCGTTTGTTTTAGTTCGGGCATTCCACAGCCTTCAATCAGACATTCGAAAATCAACTCCACACTTTCTTTATTTTACAACATCCCGTTCGGAGTTGGAGGGAACTTTAAACTTATTTAAATTATGGGATTTTTTAACAATGTGGTTGACGAGTTTGGAAAGAAGACCGGAAAGGCCATCGGTAACAAACTCTACGGAAGCAATGCAGACGACATCAGAATTGGAGGCTCAGTAGGCTCCGGCGGAGGCGCAAACAGCGAAGCGCAAGCACGAGCGGCAGAAGCAGCGGCAAGAAAAGCCGAACTTGAAGCAAAATTGGATTTTGAAAGAGAGCAGATAAAAGAATTAGAAGTACAAAATATTTTAAATATTGAATTTGATGCAAGCGACATAGAATCAATAAATAAAACTCTATTTACTCTATCGGCAAAAATTGAGGCTTGGATAGACAAGAAAGACTCTCCATTGTGTGATGCAGGTTTAGCAAAATTTAAGAACGGCTTGGAGATTCTGCAATTTACAGACCCTTCAAACCCAAGTATTTTACTATTTCAAAATAAATTGGAAGAGTTAAAGAAGAAAAAACGAGACGCCTCATTAAAGAAGATCCTAACAATAGCAATTGTTATTTTAATTCCTTTTATCTTATTTCTGGTTTTAGGAGGAGTTATCTTTTTAGTTGAGGAGTTTCTTTAAATCTGTCCTACATTTTAACAGAAAAAACTCTGCCTTCCTTTTTCGAAGACAGAGTTTTTTCAACCCCTTTTGTTGTTATTTGTTATTATTAAATATACTATTTTAAATAAATTAAAAATATAACAATAACAATAAAGGCTGTTGAAACTGTTGATATCTTTTTTTGGAAAAAAGTTGCTAACCCTCGTTTTTGAAAAAATTTAGAAACCTCTGCGCTAAATCCCTGATAGAGCCGATTTCGTACTCCCTTTTCAACAAATGTTTATAAGTGGTTTTGACAAATTAACAGTGTTATTTTTTAACAAAATCGATACAAAAAATCTCAATAAAAATAACAACAAATTTTAATAAGTTGTTCAACTTCCCAAGTTGTTAAAAGTTATTACGAGTTATTAAAAGTTATCTACCCCTTATCAACACTATTTTCTACACTTTTCAACAACTTTTCTCGCGATTGTGCGATATATCTCCTCGACCGCCGAATCGCTCTTGGTGGCAGGTGTTCCCTCGTCGCTACCCTCCATAATTGACTGAATGATAGGCACTTCGCCCAATAAATCAACTCCTACCTCCTCGGCATAACGGGCTGCGCCACCCTTGCCGAAAATGTAGTAGCGGTTGTTCGGCAACTCCGCCGGTGTAAACCACGCCATATTCTCCACAACGCCCAAAATCGGAATGTTTACATTCGGATTTCGGAACATCTCAACACCCCTAACAACGTCAGCCACAGCGACCTGCTGCGGGGTGGATACTATAATCGCTCCGCCGATACGCAATTCGTTAATTATTGACAAATGAATGTCGCCCGTACCCGGGGGCAAGTCAATTAGTAAAAAATCTAAATTTCCCCACTCGGTTTGGTGGATAAGTTGGCGCAATGCGCTGTTTGCCATCGTGCCACGCCACAACAAAGCATCGGTCTTGCGGATAAACATCGCGATAGAGATGAGTTTAATTCCACCCACCTCGGCTGGCACGATATAATCTCTGCCGTCAATCTGCTTTGCATCGGGCAGATAGTCCTCCACACCGAACATCTTTGACTGCGAAGGACCGTAGATATCGGCATCAAGAACACCGACTTTGTAACCCTCGTTTGAGAGGGCGACAGCGAGGTTGGCGGTAACGGTCGATTTACCCACGCCACCCTTGCCCGAAGCAACGGCTACGATATGGCGAATAGAGGAGGTGGTCGAGAAGTTGTGCATCTCCTCGATAGCGGCATTTTTGGCTGCTCGCTCGGCACTCTTCTCGCCCTCTTTCACTACGACAACGACCTTGTAGTCGGGGTAGGCGGCAGCGATGGTCTGCTCCACTCGGCTCTTGATTTTTACGGCAAACGGATCGCGAGCCTTACGGAAGATAAGCGACACAACGACCTTCTCCCCCTCAATCTCGGCACCCTCAAAAATGCCTGCCGTTACAATATCCTGCTCCAATTCGGGATGAAAAACACCTTTGAGCAACTCTTTTATTCTGTTTCTCATAATAGTTAGTTTATGGCATTTAATGGCATGTGGGCTACGCCCTTAATGGCATGCGCACTCGCAGAGTGCTGAATGACATATAATAATTTATTGACTTGCCATTCAGCGAGTGGAACGAGCGACTGCCATTTGCCATTCAATATTTCTTACTGCAAATTTAGCAAAAATTCCCCCACGATAATGCAACAATGGAAAATAAATTATATATTTGTAATCGGATTGCGGAATACGCAATTCTTGTAGATGGCATTTAGGCTATTGTTGTTGATAAGTAAAACGACCAAATTATTACTGCGAACACACAATAGGCACACTAAATGCTCACGCCTCTTGGCGTGGGTGTGCTTATGTTCGTATAGGTGCTTGGTCGTACCTTCTTATCAGTAGGCATTATCCACGCTTCTTTATTTTTAGTTAAGCGGTTGCTATCTGACGGCAACGAGTACAAAGAGTACTATTATATGTTTAACTAAAAAATTCAAAGTATTATGAAAAAGATTTTCGGATTGATGTTGCTATGTGCAGCAATGGTATGTTTCCTTTCGTGTCAAAAGGAAGAAGACAATGGTATTCCCAAAGATGTATTATTGGGAACATGGAAAGGCGTTGCAGCGAAAGTAGATGACAATTGGATTGATATTACTAAATATCCGTATGAATCTATATTGGGCTTTTCTGTTACTTTTTATTCCGATGGAAGTTATTATGGCAGAGGTGCGTTTGGAACAGGTAGAGGAACATACACATTATCAGGAAACACCATAAAGACATATGTAGGAGGGGAATTATATATGACTTACTATGTACGCTCTTGGACAGAATCAACAGCCCAATTAACACTATCAGATAGTTCAGGTTCTTTAGATGTGAAAGTAGAAAAGCAGTAAATGACATTAGGGCTTACGCCCTTAATGGCATTCTCTCCCACAAAAATCCCCGAGCAAATCTCTCTGCTCGGGGATAGCTAATGGCCAATGGCTAATGGCTAAAAGCCTAATCTATATTAAGAGTATACGGGCAGTACGCCTGCACCCCCTCGCGAACCATCGCCTCCTTCATAGACTTATAGAGCGATACAGCCTCGCGGGTATCCTTATCAAGAAGGATAGAGATTGCGCCCGAGTTGAGTTGCTGCATAAGGGTCATAAAAGGATCCATATCTTCAAGCACCTCCTCAACGTGGAAGTTATCCGAGATATTTGCCTTGTCGGCTGCCAAAGCGATAGCCTCACGCAAGCCACCATTGCTATCCGCCAAGCCGAGTTCTACGGCGCGAACACCCGACCAAACGCGACCTTGTGCGATATCCAACACCTTCTCCATCGGGAGGTTGCGTCCTGTTGCAACACGCGAGGTAAAGGTCTCATAAACCTTATCTACCGAGCGAATAAAGACCTTGCGCTCCTGCTCGTTGAACTTGCGGGTATTTATACCGAGTACGGACTGGCCCATATCTGCCGCCTTATTTGTCTTAACAACATCGGTAGTGATGCCGAGCTTCTTCTCCAAGAGATCGCCACCCTCCAACATCATACCGAAGACACCGATAGAGCCCGTGAGGGTGAGGCGGTCAGCGATGATAGCATCGGCAGGAGCCGAGATATAGTAGCCACCGCTGGCTGCATACGAGCCCATCGAGACGATAACAGGCTTCTTGGCGCGTAGCAACTCCACCTCTTTCCAGATAACATCACTTGCAAGTGCGCTACCACCCGGAGAGTTTACACGGAAGACGACAGCCTTGATATTGTCGTTCTCGCGAGCCTTGCGGAGAGTCTCCGATACGTTTACGCTATATACGTTGTTATCAGCACCCTCGCCGTCCATCACGGTACCCTCGGCATAAACAATACCTACGGCTGGCGAAACAGGGAGTGAGAGAACAGGGTTCAAGGTCATATACTCGCCCAACGAGACTATGTTGTAGGTATTGTCCTCTTGCGCCTTCACGCCCAAGTCGGCAAATACCTTCTCCATCTCGTGCTCATAGATAAGACCATTTACGAAACCGTGTTTGAGCGCCTCCTCCGGAAATACTACCTCCAAGTTGTCGGCGAGTTTGTTCAGAGTTGCAGGATCAAGGCTGCGGCTTGCGGCAATCTGCTCAACCATTACAGCCCACATATCATCAACCATCATCTGCGACTGTGCGCGATTCTCCGGCGAGAACTCCTTACGGATATATGGCTCAACGGCACTCTTATACTTGCAGACCGTTGGGCGGAATACCTCAACACCCAAGCCGAGGTTATCGAGCGCACCCTTGAAGAAGATGTTTGTCTGTGCCAAACCTGTCCACGAGAAGCCGCCCTCCGGGTGGAGATAGATCTTATCGGCCACCGAAGCGAGGTAGTACGAGCCCTGCGAATATGCCTCGTTGTAGGCAACGATAAACTTGCCACTCTCCTTGAACGAGAGAAGCGCGCTGCGCAACTCCTCCAAGCCTCCGGTGGTGATGCTGCCTGTGCCGGTGAAGTTGAGGTAGATACCCTTCACGCGCTCATCTTTTTCGGCTGCTTCAAGGGTCTGCAACACCTTCAAGAGGTTGGTTGAAGGGTTCATCGTCATTGTATTGTAGTCAAAATTGGCAAACGGATCCTTTGACGGTGCGTCGGATATGGTCTCCGCCAAGTCAATTTTGACGATGGTGTCAGATGTTAATTTCGGCTGATTTCCGGCAGAGAGACCGGCGATAAGACCAAAGAAGAACATTGAACTGCCCCACATAATCAGGCCGCTTGCCAAAATTGCGAGCAAGGTGGCCAAGAATACTTTCCAAAATTTCATAACTGTAAAACGTTTGGTTAAAAAATATATTTCCGACTACAAAGATATATAAAAAGCGATGATATTATCATCGCCACCGCAAATTTTTGAAAAAAATGGCGGGAGGTTACCCTCTCGCCATCTTATATACCTCTAAAAGTTTGTCGCACATCGCGCTCCACGAAAACCTCTTTCGCTCCTCGGGGAAGTTGCGGGCAAAGGTGGTGAGGCTCTCCTCGTCAAGTCGCCCTATTGCTTCGGCAACACCCTCCACCGTCGGCTCGCAGACAAAGCCCACCCGTCCGTCGGCAACAATTTCGGGCAGACCACCTACATTGGTTACCACCATAGGCACCGAGAAGTTATAGGCTATCTGTGTTACGCCACTCTGTGTTGCGGTGCGGTAGGGTAGTACGAGGGCATCTGCCACCGAGAAGTAGTATTTCACATCGTCATCGGCAACGAAGTTATCGTGTAGGATAACGCGCTCGCCCAACCGCTCAAAGAGTGGGCGATACTGCTCTTTGTCGTTGTAGAACTCGCCCGCCACAAGCAGGCGCAAATCGCGGTTTTCGCCCCTCTCAAACGCCTCCAAGAGTATATCCAGCCCCTTGTAGTCGCGGATAAGTCCGAAGAAGAGAAGGTATCTATATTGGTTATCTATGCCCAACCTCTTGCACGCCTCGTTGCGCTCCACGCGCTCGCCGAAGTTCTCGAACATTGGGTGTGGCGAGAAGAGCATCGGTGCGGAGGTGTAGGCGGTAAGTTCGCCGTGTACCTGTTCCGACATATAGACAAAGCCATCTACCGCACCGAGGAAGTAGCGGTTGAAGATGCGGTCTGTCAGGTGGTGTTCGTGTGGCTCGACATTATCTATCTGGCATAGCACCTTTGTCTTGCCATTCTTACGCGCAAGGCGTGCGATAGTGCCGAAGCAGGGAGCCATAAACGGGGTCCAATACTTCAATAGAATAATATCGGGAGCCTCGCGGCGTAACCTGCGCCCCAAGCGGATCCAATTAAAGGGGTTGCAGGTGTTCACCACGCGCTCAATGTGCAGATCCTGCGGGGCGGGTGTATCTACGGTCTGACTCTTGCCCGGAAACAACAACGAAGGGTATTGCAGCGAGAAGGTATAGACCTTCACCTCATCTCCGCGACTCTGCATCTCGCGAGCCATTGTCATCATAATCGTAGCCAGCCCCCCACGATAGGGATGTGCCGGACCAAGAACTACAATTTTCATACCGTTCTATCTCTCTATTTGAAAACGACAACCTCGCCCGCCTTCATCAAGAGGGTGATAACTCCGTTTTCGTCAATGTTTATCCTCTTGTTTGTCTTCAAGCCGACATCTTTTATCTTTACGATGCCGCCCTTTTCCGATTTCAGCACCACACGCTCAATGGCTCCATTGCGCTTTGTCGCCGAAACGAGAACAGCCCCTCTTGCTCGCAGGTTCTCAAACGAGACATCTCTCCAAGAGGCGGGTATTGCCGGCAGAACCTCGATATAGCCGTTGTGGCTCTGCAACAACATCTCCTGCAAGGCGGCTGCGCCCGCAAAGTTTCCTTCCAGCGTAAATGGTCTGTATCGGAAGCGAGACTTGCCCGTTCCACTCTGGTCGCCGTTGGCGTGGAAGGTGTTTTTCAGACAGAAGCACTCCGCGAAATCTCTCAACGCCGCCGCTGCCGCTTCGCCATTGTGGTTGCGGGCTTGAATGTTTGCCCACCACGTGAAAGAGTAGCCCGTCCAGCGACTTGTGCCATACTTTTCAAGTACGGCGATGGTGCTGTCGATAATCTTTTTATCCTCTTTGTTGTTCCAACTCAACAGCCCAAGCGGGTGTATCGCCAAGGCGTGCGAGAAGTGGCGGTGCGACTTGTCGTAGTTACACCCCTTTGCTATTGCAAGACCCCCCTCCTCATCAAGCGAATATGGAGGCAACTCCCCCTCCAACTTGCGCCAGTGGGCAGCCTCCTCGCCCTTGCCGAGGGCATCGGCCATCTCCGCAGCCGAGTGGAAGGTTGAACGAATCAGCGCGAGGTCAAAGTTTGTGATGGAGAGGAACCACGCCTTTGCCGTATTGTTGAATATCTCCGGCGAGGAACTTATCTCCAATGTGCGATAACCCTCCTTGTTGC
>JAFXHB010000059.1 GCA_017536605.1 Alistipes sp. | reverse complement strand
TAAGGGCGAGAACGCCACAGCCCTCTTGCAGAAGATTGGCACAAATGATGTTACTAAACTCTACGATGGCAAGGCGCAGTACTCGTGTATGCCAAACGGCAAGGGTGGAATCGTTGATGATATCATCATCTACCGCTATTCGGAGCAGAAGTACCTTATCTGCGTAAATGCAGCCAATATCGAGAAAGATTGGGCGCATATTTTGGAGCAGGGCAAGGCGTTCGGTATGCGTGAGGGCGTAGAGTTGGAGAACGCCTCCGACCGCATCTCGCAATTGGCTATTCAGGGCCCTCTCGCAATGAAAATCGTACAGAAGATGTGCGAGGAGGAGGTTGAGAATATGGAGTACTACACCTTTAAGCAGTTGAAGTGCGCAGGTTGCGAGGTGATACTCTCGATGACGGGCTACACAGGTTCGGGAGGTTGCGAAATCTATATGCACAACGAGGACGCTGACCATATCTGGGAGGAGTTGTGGAAGGCAGGCGAGGAGTACGGCTTGAAGAATATCGGCTTGGGCGCACGCGACACCCTCCGCTTGGAGAAGGGCTTCTGCTTGTATGGCGACGAGATTGACGACACAACTTCACCTATCGAGGCGGGCTTGGGCTGGATTACCAAGTTTGTCGAGGGCAAAGATTTTATCGACCGCGACCTCCTCGCCGAGCAGAAGGCTAACGGCGTAGAGCGCAAGTTGGTAGGCTTGAAGATGATAGACCGAGGAATACCTCGCCACGAATATAAGGTTGCCGACACCGAAGGTAACGAGATTGGACACATCACTTCGGGAACGATGTCGCCTTGTTTGAAGGTGGGTATCGGTATGGCATACGTCAAGAGCGAGTTTGCGAAGGTTGGTACGGTGGTTTGCGTGGTTATCCGCGATAGACTCTTGAAAGCCGAGGTAGTGAAGTTGCCGTTCGTATAGCAAAGATGGCTCGTTTTATCAAAAATATAAAGAGCAGAATTGCCCATAAGAGGTGGGCAAAGCAACACCCTGCCGTTCAGTTGTGCAGACCGTACGAGATTTCAAATATGGAGAACTTGATTCTCGGCGAGAATATCTACATCGGTCCGAATGCGTGGTTTAGTCTGCGCGGTAAATGCACTATCGGCAGTGGTACGATATTTGGTCCGAGGTGCAAGATTCACACCTCAAACCACAACTACGAGGGCGCGATGCTCCCGTACGACCACATCTACAAGGTGAAAGATGTTACCATTGGCGAGAATGTTTGGATAGGGGCAGATGTCTCAATTATGCCGGGCGTAACAATCGGCGAGGGTGCAGTTATCGCCGCTTGCAGTTGTGTGTCAAAAGATGTACCGCCACTTGCAGTTGTTGGCGGCAACCCAATCAAGATAATTAAGTACCGAGATGCCGAGAGGTACAACTCGCTGAAACGCGAGGGACGTATCTATATGGCGTTGAAGTTACGAGGAGAGACCATTACCGATGAGAGGCAGAGGTGCGAAAACAGAGAGCCGTAGAAGACGTATCTTGATATACGGCTATAATCGCGTGAACTTGGGCGACGACCTCTTCTTCAAGATATTGGTGGAGAGGTATCCCGATGTCGATTTCTATATGATGGCAGAGGTCGATTACGAGAAGATTATTGTCCGTCCGAACTTCTACTGCATCAGGAGAAACCGCATAAACAAGATATTCTCCTCGCATATCCCGTACCAATTCTACTTTTATAGATTTGATGCGGTGGTGTGTATCGGTGGTTCTATCTTTATGGAGGCGGGCGAGAGTGGCAGTTGCAACTTTGTACGCTTCCTGTTGAAGTATAAGAGGCGATTCCCGGGTGTGCCGATACATATTATCGGTAGCAACTATGGTCCGGAGCGCACCTCGGCATTCCGAGAGTCGGTGCGTGGGGTATTTGCCTTTGTAGATTCGGTCTGCTTGCGCGATAGGTACTCCTACGCCCTGTTTAAGGAGAATAGTCGTGTCGCGTGTGCGCCCGACGTAATCTTTCAGTTGGGGGCAGAGCATCGCACCCGTAAGAGCGAAAATGTGGTGGGCATATCCGTTATAGACCTGCCGTCAAGAGCGCAGTTGCAAGAGCACACGGAGCAGTATGAGGCATTCTTAATGCACCATATAGAGAGGAGCATTGTGGCAGGTAAGCGTGTCAGGTTATTCTCGTTTTGCGACTATGAGAGGGATAACGAGGCGTGCAACCGACTGCTTGCAAAGGTGTGTGATGAGTGGCGCGAGCGTATTGAGGTGGTGTCGTACAAGGGCGATATAGATGGCTTCTTGGAGTCGTTCAGCAGAGTGGAACTCCTCTTGGCAAGCCGATTTCACGCTGTGGTATTGGGCTTGATGTATCGCATACCTACCATACCCGTAGTGTATAGCGACAAGACGATACATATACTCAACGATATAGAGTATGGTGGCGATATTGTGGATATTCGCAATATAGGCGACCTCTCTCGCGAGTTGAAGACAGAGTTGCTGGAAGAGGATTTTGTTAAGCGGTTGGGCTTGTCGGCGCAGATACACTTCTGCGGTGTTGATACGATGCTCTCCGACTAAAAGTGATAATGATATGTCGTTAATCAGCGTAGTAGTACCTGTATATAATGCCGCACCCTTCCTTGCGAAGTGTGTGGAGACGATTCTTGCACAGCAGGTGCCGGAGTTGGAGGTGGTGCTGGTAGATGACGGTAGCAAGGATAACAGCCTTGAAATTTGCCATAAGTACGCCGAGCAGGACTCCCGCATAAAGGTCGTAAGCAAGCCTAATGGTGGCGTTAGTTCGGCTCGCAACTGTGGCTTGGACAACGCTACGGGCGAGTGGATAACCTTTGTCGATTCCGACGATTGGCTTGCCGAAGGAACGCTTGCCGAGTGCCTTGCCTATATGGAGGAGTATGATATTATCCGCTTCTCAACACTCGATGTTTTTGGCAATGGACGCACTCACAAACGTCCCGTGCGCTACACCAAAGATTGGAACGAGGCATTTCGTCAGGTGGTAGGACACCGCACAATGATAGGTATTGCCGGCACACTCTATCGTCGCAGGCTCTTTGCGGAGAACAATATCCGATTTGATACGAATATAGTCTATGGCGAAGATTGGTTGGCATTGGCGCAGGCAATGAGCCACAGTCGTAGTGTGAAGACACTTTCGGAACTCTACGGCTACATCTACAACCGCGCAAACGAGGCGAGTTGCTCCAATACAATCAGCCAAGAGAAGTTTATCCAGTCGTTGGTTGTGGTGCGGAGGTTGCGTGAGATGCTTGGTGAGGGTTACGAGGAGGAGTTGAAACGCTCCCGTTGCTATCGCGTGGGTATGCTTATAAAGCAGTTTGGCTGCAAGAGAACCTATCACGCCCTGATGGAGAACCTCGATAGGATAGATACGATAAATCTGCGAGATATATTGACCGCCAAACTCCATTTCAGCCTTCGTTGCCGATTGCTGCGCCTGTGGCTTGGCTACTTGGCGTGGAGACAGTAGTCGCTTCGACTAATTTTGCATTTTGCATTTTGCATTTTGAATTTTTTATTCTATCTTTGCACTCGCAATAAGGTTTTGGACCCATAGCTCAGTTGGTTAGAGCAGCGGACTCATAATCCGAAGGTCGTGGGATCATGCCCCTCTGGGT
>JAFXHB010000058.1 GCA_017536605.1 Alistipes sp. | reverse complement strand
AGTAGGTTGTGCGCCCTTCATTAACCAACCCAAAGCTTGCTCGAAGTTAAGGTCGATCGTAGCAGGATTCGTGTTTGGGTTGTAAGTACCCAACTTCTCGATAAACTTACCATCACGTGGCGCTCTGCTATCTGCAACGACGATGTGGTAGAAAGCGTATCCCTTCTTACCGTGTCGTGCCAAACGAATTTTAACAGCCATAATGCTATAAAATTTTAATTGTTAATAAATGGTTTTCACTAACCCACAAAAGGTTAATCGGCGCAAAGGTACGAAAAAAATTGAAAATGCAACACTTGGTGCAGAAAATTATTTTTTTGCCAAATCGCATTTGTTTTATATCTTTGCACATTCAATGTGTATGCGCGTGCGCAGTGTGCGCATATATGCGAGAGCGAAAAGAGGGTAGAGATGCTTGAAAAGTTAGCAAAACAGACGGCAATATATGGTATCAGCACCATACTCGGCAGAATGTTGAGTTACCTGCTGACTCCATTCTATACCCGTATCTTCGCAGAGGGCGAGTATGGCATCATTACCGATATATACGCCCTTATTCCCTTTGTGTTAGTGGTGCTGACGATGGGTATGGAGTCGAGTTACTTCCGCTTTGCCGCAAAGGCAGAGGCGGAGGGTGGCGACATCGCACAGAGGAAGCGCAAACTATTCGCTACGACGTGGGGCATTACCTCGTTGGCGGCACTTATCTTCTTTGTCGTTGTGGTGCTGTTCCGTAACGAGGCATCGGCACTTATGGGAGAGGTCTATGCCGAGAACCCGATATATGTGGTGATTGTCGCGGCGATAGTGATGATGGACGTGGTCGGCTGTATCCCATTCTCGCGCTTGCGTGAACAGGGTAGGGCGATGACCTTTGTCTTGCTGAAAACGGGTAACATCGTCTTGCAGGTGGGCTTGGCTGTTGCGTTTTGGGCGATGGGGCTCTTTGACTCGGAGTTCGGTGTCGGCTGGGCATTTGTGGCAAACCTTGCGGCGAGCGTAGTTACGACAATCGCCGTAGTTGCCGTATCGGGCGGTGTAGTGCCGAAGGTTGATTGGCGACTGCTGCTCGTGATATTTGGCTACTCGGTACCGCTGCTCCTGTCGGGTATTGCCGGTACGGCAAATGAGTTTATAGACCGCCAACTTATAAAATATCTCGTGCCGGAGGGCTCGTTTGAGCAACTCGGTATCTATGGCGCAATCACGAAGATTGCGGTGGTGATGACACTCTTTACGCAGATGTATCGCTTGGCTGCCGAGCCATTCTTCTTGGCGAACTATCGCAAGGAGGAGTTCAAGGCGATGAATGCGGCGGCGTTGAAATACTTTGTGATGGTGTCGATGTTTATCTTCCTTGCCATTGCACTCTATCGCGACATCTTCGCCTATATCGTGGGTAAAGATTTTCGCACGGGTATAGAGATATTGCCGGTGGTACTTGGCGCGAATGTGTTGAGTGGAGTTTGGCTCAACCTCTCGTTCTGGTATAAGCGTGAGGAGAAGACTATGTTTGCGCTGTGGATAACCTTGACGGGTTTGGTTGCATCGGTTGGCTTTGGCTTATGGCTGATACCTAATCTCGGTATCTATGGTGCAGCGTGGAGCCGCTTCTTGGCGGAGGTTGTGATGGTGGCAGTCAGCATTGTGCTGAATAGGATATATTACCCTACACCATACCAATTCGGTCGTATGGCGGAGTATGTGGTGCTGGCATTGGCGATATTCTTTGTGTCGGAGTGGATTGAGCTGCCGAATGAGTGGTTGCAATATACCGTTTCAACACTATTTATCGTTATCTATCTGTGCTATGCCGCTTGGCGTGAAAAGATAGATATCAAAGGGTTGGTAGGACACATCTTAAAGCGAGGAAAGCGATGAGATTTTGTGATGTTATAGGACATACCGAACTGAAAAAGCGGCTCGCCAAGAGCATTGACGAGGGGCGCGTAAGCCACGCCCAACTCTTTACGGGCAATACGGGCTATGGGGCGTTGCCGTTGGCTATGGCATACGTGCAGTATCTCCATTGCACCAACCGCCACGACGGCGATTCGTGTGGAGAGTGTGCGGCGTGTCGTCAGATTGAGAAGTTGGAACACCCCGACCTGCACTTGGTCTTTCCCGTAAATAAGCAGGGTAAGAAGCCTTCAAGCGGACTTGTCAGCAACGATTTTATATCGGAATTTCGCGAAAAGTTTGTCAGCAGCGGAGGCTACTTCTCGGCGCAGGAGTGGTACGACTGCCTTGACTTGGGAAAGACGCTCAAAGGCTTTATCTCGGTAGCGGAGGCAGAGGAGATAATTCGCAAGTTGTCGTTCAAGAGTTTCTCCTCGCGCTATAAGACGATGTTGATATGGTTGCCCGAAACGATGAACGAGAGGGCGGCAAATATGATACTTAAAATTTTGGAGGAGCCGTGGGAGGATACCATCTTTGTTATGGTATCGGAGAGACCTAACCTCCTTTTGGGTACAATACTCTCGCGCATGCAGGAGGTCTCGGTGCCACGCCTCTCCATTGAGGAGTTGGTGGCGGAGGCAGGTCGCTTGGGTGTAGCGGAGTCGGAGGCACGCCAGAAGGCTCGCTTGGCAGATGGAGATATACACCGCCTTCGCGAGATAGTGTCGGGCGAGAAGGGCGAGATTAGTAGTGAGAACTTCGTTCTCTTTCGCTCAATGATGCGCCACTGCTACCTAAATAAGCACCTTGAATTGCTGCATTGGGCAGACGAGGTTGCGGCACTCTCGCGTGAGCGACAGTTGGAACTTATCGCCGACTTTGCGCGACTTTTGCGCGAGGCGTACATTACGCACGCAGGCTGCGAAGGTATCAGCTACCTCTGGGGCGAGGAGGCGGAGTTTTGCCGAAAGTTCTTCCCTTATATCGACTCGCGCAACATAGAGCCGATTGTGGAGCATCTTGAAACGGCACAGCGTCGTCTGCGACAGAATGGCGACCCGCGAATTTTGTTCTCGGTATTCGCGTTGTCGGTGAGTAAGTATATAAACTTCGGAAAGTGATGCACCGCGCCACGATACTTGCCGGAGGTAATTTGGGCGATGTCGCAGCCCGCTTCAAGGAGGCAGAACGACTGCTTGCCGAGAGGGGCGTTGCGGTGGTGGCGATGTCGCAGAACTATTCAAGTCGGGCGTGGGGCTTTGAGAGTGAAGATTGCTTTACGAACTCGGCTTGGAGCGTAGCGACGGAGTTGGAGGCGGAGCCGCTCTTGGACGTTTTGCAGGAGGTTGAAGCCCTGCTTGGGCGTAACCGCGAAGCGGAGCGTCGGGAGAAGGAGAGTAGGGGTGCGAGATACTGCTCGCGCACGTTAGACTTGGATATAATCTTCTACGACGAGGAGCATATCTCAACCGAGCGATTGAAGGTACCGCATCCGCTGATTATGGAGAGAGAGTTTGTTATTACGCCGGTCTGCGAACTGTTGCAGTGCAGCAGAGAGGAGCTGGCGAGGAGAATAGAGAGAATATATGCGTAGATTTTTGCGAAATATAGCGATTGCGTTGGTCGTGATGACGACGATGACGGGGTGCTTCAAGAAGGTTACTACCGACACGACACTTATCATCAAGACTCTCGTAGAGAGTAAATCGGGCGAGGGGCAGTTGCCTACCAATGAGGCGTATGGCTACATCTACTACACCGACAAGGAGGAGTGGACGATAGAGTCCTACGCCGATGCCGAGGCGAAGATTATAACCCACACGACAACGGGCGAGAAGCGCACCATACCCGATGTGGAGAGTGCGCCCTACACACAAGATGGGCTGGCGAGTAGTTATATCGCTATGGTGCAGAGCTCTTCGCCGGCACTCGTGGTGGTGGTCTATCCTACGGCGCAGATGTATGCCTATATGTGGCGCAGAAACGAGGCGGAGAATCTCTACAAGACCTACTTGACTCTGATATTCCACACGTGGAAGACAGATACCTATAAGGAGGGTAACAAACCCGGATATAGTTGGACGGTAGTGCCACCGACTGCGGGGCAGACAACCCAACCATAGTAACAACGAGAGAGTATGAGAAAGAGTTACAAGATAATTTTGCGTGTGGCAGTGGTGCTGTTCTTCGGAGGGGCATTCTTCTCGCGCTGTGCCAACATTATGACACCGGAGGGAGGTCCAAAGGATACGATACCCCCTGTGATTGTTAAGTTGGCACCCGAAAACTTCACGACGAACTTCAAGGAGAAGAAGATATACATTGAGTTTAACGAGTACGTTCAAATTAAGGACCAAAACAAGGAGATGTTTACCTCGCCTGCGATGAAGAAGGCTCCGCAGGTGGTGATGCGAGGTAAGGGCATCGTTGTAACCATTCGTGATACCCTCCTTGAAAATACAACCTACGCCATTGACTTCGGCTCGGCGATACGCGACAATAATGAGGGCAACCCACTCAACGCGATGCGTTACGTCTTCTCAACGGGCGACAAGGTCGATTCGATAATGTGTTCGGGCTACACGGCTGACTCCTACAAGGCGGATAGCGTAAGCCGCACCTTTATCTGGTTCTATATTGCCGACTCGTTGCCCCAGACTCCGGGCTACGACTCAACGATCTTCAATCGCAAACCCGATGTCATTGCCAGAGCGCAGAACAACGGTATCTTTATTGCGCAGAACCTGAAACCTGTAAATTATCGCATCTACGCCTTTGGCGACAAGAACGACAACCAACTCTACGAGGCGGGTACCGACCTTGTAGGCATACTTGATACGGTCTATAACCCTGCCAAGTTGCCGGAGTTTGCCATCTGGTTTGACTCCCTGCGTATGTATCCGAGTGCCGAGCCTCAACTCTATTTCAGAATGTTTACCGACAAGGCGTTTGTCAATCAGCGATTGGTTGATGCCACGCGTCCGGAACAGAAGAAGGCACTTCTATACTTTAACGCCGACTATCCGAAGATAGACTCACTCACCTTCAACGGCATAGCACCCGACAAGGTGTTGCTTGACCCGCAGACGGAGGGTAGAGATACGTTAGCACTATGGTTCAACGTGCCGGCAGAGTCGCTGCCCGACACCATTAAGGGCGAGATTGTCTATTACAAGCACGACTCATTGCGCCAACTCGTCAAGACGCGAGAGCCTCTTAAACTCGCTTGGCGACTGATAGAGACCAAGGAGCAGGAGCGCGAGAGGGAGCGTGTGGAGCGCGAAAAAGAGCGAGCAAAGCGAGAGGGTAGAGAGTACAAAGACCCTAATGCCAAGAACCCGTTTGTGCTGAAAATAGGCGCGGGCAAAGAGGTGAATCCGGAGGTGGGTTTCGATATCTCATTCGGAACGCCTGCGGTGAAGTTGGACTCGATGAATATAGAGTTGTTGGAGATTGACGATAAAAACCGTCAGGGTAGAGTGCGCTACCACCTTGTACGCGACACGATGAATATGTGCCGTTGGTCTCTTCGCGCACCTTGGAAGAAAAACACGAAGTATAAGTTGTATGTTCCGAAGCGGAGCATTACCGACGTTATGGGCTACGAGAACGACTCTACGGTGGTTGAATTTACGACCTATGACCCCGAAAAGTTTGCTACCGCCTCATTCAATGTAGAGGGTGTGGGCAACAACAGTTACATCTTGCAGATTACCGACTCGTCGGGCAAGGTGCTTCAAGAGAAGAAGGGGGTAAAGACGGGTACATATCGCTTCAACTACATTGCGCCCGGAGAGATTCGTATCCGCATCATTGAGGATAAGAACGGTAACGGCAAGTGGGACGCGGGCGACGTGATAAAGAGTATCCAGCCGGAGCGAGCCGAGATGTTCTTCAATGAGCGCGGCGAGGACCTCTTCGCAACCAAGATGAATTGGGACTTTGAGGTAACGATACGTATGTCGGAGGTCTTCCGCGAGATGAATATGAAGAATCTCGTGAAGATGCTTGACGACAAGGAGGAGTCGCGATTGAAGAAACTCTACGAGGAGTGGGTAGAGAAGCAGAAGAGCCATAAACACGAAGAGAACCAACAGCACAACCAAGGCGGTGGCGGTATGGGTCTTGGCGGTATGTCGGGAGGTCTTGGTGGCTTGAAGAGTACATTAGGCAGATAGAGCGAAGATGAAGAGAATAGTCAATATATTGGCGGTGGCATCTATTCTTATGGTGCTATGTGTTGGGCGCAGTTCGGCTCAACACACTATCGCCGTTACGGGAGGTGCAGGATTTTCGTCGGCGCGCCTGTATCCTGCGCAGGAGATGATACCTGTCTGGGGTACCTACTCGACGGGTATATCGTGGCGATACTACTCAATGCCGCGCTTTGTCGGTTGTATCGGTATAGATGTGGAGTTGATGCAGAGGGGCTTCTCCTATGTACCATATCCGTCGCGCTACGAGAAGAACCCGAACTACCCGAACAAGAAGTCTATGCCCCACTACACGCGAAAGTACCACTCTATAATGGTGCCGATAGTGTGGCAACCTCACGTCTATCTCTTCAAGAACCATATGCGCATCTATTTGGAGGCGGCACCGACCTTCTGCTACAACTTTGCCTCTACGTTTGAGAATACCGAGCCGCTGACCATCAACCAGACAACAACGGCCGAGCCTGTGTCGGGCAAATATACCTTCCGTTCGGAGCGAGATAACCGCTTCTCGTTTGGCTTGGCGGGTGGTGCAGGCTTTGACCTTATCTTCGGACAGTTTGAGATAGGTGTAAAGGCTCGCTACGACTTCGGCTTCTCGGATATCCTGCGCAATCGTAACAAGTATTACGACTACGCCTACGATATGGCAACCACTCCGGGTGAAAACCCATTCTACTACACCCCGTTGCGCTCGCCTGTGGACAACCTGAATATCTCGTTGAGGGTGGGCTTCCGCATCGGCAAGGCGGGCTTTAAGGAGTGGGAGTGGAAACGACCTAAATTCCCGAAGAATAAGGAGGTCTTTAAGTATGCACTTTAATTAAGAGTTTAGAATAAAATAGTTTATAATTATGGAAAATACCCGTCAGGAGAGAATTGCAAAACAGATACAACGAGATGTAGCGGAGATTTTTCAGCGCGATATCGCCGACACACTACGTGGCACACTTGTTACGGTTACTGCGGTGAGAGTTTCGCCCGACTTGGGCTATGCGAAGATATATGTCAGCGTCTTCCCGTTTGATAGGGCGCAGGCAACGCTTGCTGTGATAGAGCAGCAGAATCGCACCATTCGCGGTGCGCTTGGTCGCCGTATGCGCAACGACGTGAAGAGCATTCCGGAGTTGCAGTTCTTCGTTGATGACTCGTTGGAGTATATTGAGAATATAGACTCGTTGCTCAAAAAGTAACCCGACAGCGATGAAGTGGCGTTTTGCTATCAGATACCTCACTGCGCGTAAGTCCCACTCGGTGATAAATGTTATCGCCTCGGTGAGCCTGCTTGCTGTGGTGGTGCCTGTGGCAGCGATGGTTATACTCCTCTCGGTATTTAACGGCTTTGAGTCGCTGGTGCGCGACCTCTATAAGGTTGTTGATGCCGATATCGAGATACGCGCCACGGAGGGGCGACTCCTCATAGACGAGCAGATTTGTCAGGAGGTTGGCTCGGTGGAGGGTGTTGAGGCATACTCCTTTATGGTGGAGCGTCAAGCCTTGCTACGCTACCGCGACCGCTATACAACCGTCTTGTTGCGCGGTGTTGATGAGAACTACAACAACGTCTTTAATATACGGGACTACACCTCCGTCGGTAGTGCTGACGTCTGGCTGGGCGACATTGACCGCGTGATGGTTGGTGAGGGTGTAGCCTACGACTTGGGCATATATGCCATAGGTGTAAATGATGTTGAGGTTATATCGCTGGGTGGGGCGAGTGTAGGCTCGCTTATACCGACGAGTGGTATGCGGGGTGAACGAATGCCGCTATGTGGAACATTCCTTATAGATAGCGAACACGACTCCTCGATGGCACTGACCTCGTTGAGGGCTATGAGCAGACTCTTTGACTGCGAAGGGAGGGCAGATGTGTTGCTTGTTAAGGTCGGCGAGGGTCGCTCGCCACAAAGGGTGCGCGAAGCACTTGCCGAGAGCATCTCGCAGCCGACGACCATAACGCTGCGCGAGGAGAAGAATGAGAGCTTCTACGCCATTATGCGCTACGAGAAGTGGGGTGTCTTCTTTATCTCGCTGCTGGTGCTGGTGGTGGCATCACTCTCAATTATTGGTACGGTGATAATGTTGATTGTCGAGAAGCGCGACGAGCGACTTACCCTCTACTCGTTGGGTGCGGACCACAACTTTATTCGCGGAGTCTTTATCCGTGAGGGCTTGCTGATTTCGGGTGTAGGCGGTATTATCGGAGTTGTGATAGGTGTGGCAGTTGTGCTGGTGCAACAATACTATGGCATTGTCAAGATGCCGAATGGCAACTTCTTGATTGAGAACTATCCCGTAGAGTTGCAGGGTGGCGACCTTGTAGTTATTGTGGCGGCATTTATGGCTGTGGCTGCGGTGGTGTCGATGGCTGCAACATATACAATGATAAAACGGAACTCTTAAACGTGAGTATTTAGATGAGAAGAGTAACAAAAATAGTAATCTCGTTGGCGGTGATGTTCGGTGCATTATCCTGCAATCAGCACGTGGTAATTCCCGACGACGTCTTGACCTCCATATTTCACGACGCCTTCTTGGTGAATGCCTATATCGAGGAGGAGGATATCAATATAGACTCGTTGAAGGTCTATGAGCCGATATTCCGTCGCTACGGATATACGGCGGAGGATGTAAGATATACGGTGGGAAACTTCTCTCGCAGAAAGAGTGCCCGACTTGGCTCTATCGTAGAGGAGGCTATATCACAACTTGAAGCGGAGGGTAAGGTCTATGCCAAGCAGGTTGTGGTGCTTGATACCATACGTAACGTGGCAATGCGAAACTATACGCGAGTGATATACGAAGATAGCCTTATTCAGGCACGCCGTCGTGCCGACTCAACACTCTTGCGAATTGTGATTGAGCCTGTCCACCGTGGCAGTTACCACATTACGTATAGGGCGCGTTGTGAAGATGACCTTGAAAAGTATCCACGTCAGGCGGAGTTCTACTTTGAGAGCGAAGATGGTGTCCGCAATGGTATGGGAGTGCTTACCGTGCGCGAGCAGTTTAGTGCAAATCGTACACTCGTATCGCACAAGGATAACAACAGCCGACTTGTTCTGGAACTTGGTCGCTACAAGGACGGAAGCAAGCGTCCGCCAAAGCGACAGTCGCTCGATATTCGCAACTTGAAGGTTGTCTATAAGCCAAATGAAGATATGGCTATCGACAGCCTCTACGAACACTATCTCCCGATAAAAATCTTTGTTGATGGATTTCTCATTAAGAAGGATAGCCTCACACTATCTGCTGACTCAACACGGGTGGTTAGCCCGACCTCTGGTAACCGTTAAGGTCTATTCCGACCTCTCGCACGAGATTGTTGCCGTTGAGGAGTATGCCCCCGAAGCACTTGATGCGATGGCGGGCGTGGAGTTCTATGCCGGAGTATTGTGCGCGGGCTTTGTCAATGCCCACTCACATATTGAGTTGTCCTACCTCAAAGGTGCCATTACGGAGGGGGAGGGGTTTGCAGCCTTTGCCGAGAGTATCGGACGGGTGCGTGGCAACTTCTCGGAGGAGGTGCGACTATCGGCTATCGTTGAGGCTGATAGAGCGATGTGGCAGGAGGGTGTTGATGCCGTAGGTGATATTGTGAATGGTGCGACATCGTTTGCCACAAAGGCTACAAGTCCTATTTTTTACCACAACTTTGTTGAGGTCTTTGGTCTGCGGGAGTGCAACTTGGAGCGTCAGCGTGCGCTGTTGCAATATCCTAACTCCTCGCTTACACCACACTCTACATACTCCGTACCCGACCTGCCGTTTAGAGAGGTGTGTGGCGAAGATGTGGATAGCCCTTTGTCTATACACTTTCTTGAATCGCCCGCCGAGGCTGAATTGTATCGTGGCGACGGCAGACTGCACGAGTGGTACGGGAGGGTTGGTTTTGAGTGCGACTTTCTCCACTATGGCTCACCTGCCGAGCGTATTGTAAAGTGTGTGCCAGAGGAACGCAAGGTGCTACTTGTTCATAACTGCGAGGTTACATCGCGCGATATTGAGATTATCACCTCTCACTTTACAACTCCCGTATCGTGGGTGTTGTGTCCTCGCTCCAACAACTATATCTCGGGCATCGAGCCTCGTAGTGTGGAGTTGTTACGAAGCGGAGGTCCTAATATAAATATATGTATAGGTACCGACTCGCTATCGTCGAATTGGTCGCTCTCGGTGGTTGAGGAGTTGAAGATGTTTCACGATATACCGCTTGATGAACTATTGCGCTGGGCAACAATAAATGGCGCGAAGGCACTCGGCATAGCGGATAGGTATGGTTCAATTGAGGTCGGCAAGCGTAGCGGCATAGTATGCCTATCGGGTGTAGATTTGGAGAGATCTACCCTAACACCACACACCAAAGCAAGAAGGGTTTTGTAAAAGGCTAATGGCTAATGGCTAAAAGCAAAAAAAAGAAAACAACTAGCTAATGGCTAATGGCCAATGGCTAAAAGCCAAGAACAAAAATAGAGTTGGAAAACCAACTCTATTTTGTTTTGTAATTGCAACTGTACTGCCCTTTGGCGAGTTTCAGAATCTTGCTCTTCAACAGGTTGCGACGCAGTGGCGAGAGGTGGTCGGTAAAGACCTTGCCTTCGAGGTGGTCGTACTCGTGCTGAATTACGCGGGCAGGGTAACCCGTAAACTCCTCGTCGTGCTCCACAAAGTTCTCGTCAAGGTAGCGCATACGTATAGATACGGGGCGTACCACATCCTCGTGAATACCCGGAATAGAGAGGCAACCCTCCTCAAAGTGTGAGACCTCCTCCGAACGCTCATAAATCTCGGCATTTACAAAGACTTTGCGGAAATCTGCCAACTCCGGTACCTCCTCTGCCCAAGGGGTGCAATCCACAATAAAGAGGCGGATATTCTTACCAATCTGCGGTGCAGCCAAACCCACACCACTCGCCTCGCCGAGCGTGAGCCACATATCATCAACCAACTTCTTGAAGTCGGGGTACGAAGCGTCAATGTTTGCACTTGGCTTACGCAAAGTCGGATTTCCGTATATTACAATCGGATAAATCATTGTAACTTTTAACTTTTAATTTTCAACTTTTAACTATCTTGCAGAATCCATATAGGACTGCAAAATTATCGTTGCTGCGACCTTATCCACCAACGCCTTATCGCGGCGAGCCATCTTGCCGATACCACTCTCGCGAATGGTGCGCTGTGCCAAGACAGAGGTAAATCGTTCGTCATACATAACGATCTCCTTGTCGGGAAAATTGTGTCGTAGCCGCCCAACCAACGGCTCGATAAAGCGCATTGTTTCGCTATTCTCGCCATTCATCT
>JAFXHB010000057.1 GCA_017536605.1 Alistipes sp. | reverse complement strand
CTTCAAGTTGCCACCAGCAGGCATCGTGGGTGTTATCGGTCCGAACGGAACAGGTAAGACCACTCTGTTCCGTATGATAATGGGCTTGGAGGAGCCTACAAGCGGCACTTTCACCGTAGGACAGACCGTAAAACTTGCCTATGTGGATCAGCAACACAAATCTATAGACCCTGAAAAAACCGTCTATGAAGTAATCTCGCAAAATAGCGAATGGGTGCAGTTGGGCAATCGTCAGGTGCCGGCTCGTGCCTATGTGGCTCGATTCAACTTTACGGGAGCCGACCAGGAGAAGAAGTGTGGCGTTTTGTCGGGTGGTGAGCGTAACCGCTTACACCTTGCTTTGGCACTCAAGGAGGAGGGCAATGTAATCCTGCTCGATGAGCCTACCAACGATATCGACGTAAACACCCTTCGTGCATTGGAGGAGGGCTTGGAGCACTTCGCAGGTTGCGCTGTGGTTATCTCGCACGACCGTTGGTTCTTGGACCGTATTGCCACACATATCCTCTCGTTCGAGGGCGACTCGAAGGTTGTGTTCTACGAGGGCTCATATTCGGAGTACGAGGAGTGGAAGAAGAATCAGGGTATGGATACCACCCCACACCGCGTAAAGTACCGCAAACTTGTTGAGTAAATCAACAAATGCAAAATGCAAAATGCAAATTGCAAAATGCAAAAATTTGATATTTATAAATAATTTTGAATTCTGAATTCTGAATTTTGAACTCTTTCAGCACCCCTTATGTCGGTGCAAAGATAGCGAAAAAACTCTATCTCTGCCAAAAATTCGCCTTTTATTTGCTATAACTGCGCTTGGCAAGCCACTTCACAATCGTAACAAATCCCACCGTGAGAATCAGGTTCAAGACAAGTGCCAAGACCGAAATCAACAATATAGGACCTCCGATATTATAGCCGAGCGCGATGAAAATCACGCCTGCGCCGACCTCGCCACGCGTAAACATTCCCACCGAGAGAGCCAATCGCTCGGTCAGTGAGTGGTCGCGATAGAAGAACATCGGTACCAACTTTCCGATATTTGAAAGAAACGTTACCGCCAAGACGTGGAGAGCAATCTCCCAACCCGACATCATCGGTATTGTCGCGATAAGGCTCTGCTTCGCTTCCTCGGACACCGGTGCTGCACCACTCATATCTATAAGCGGCATACTCATACCAACAAGCAGCATAAAGACAAGCGAAATGGTTGTTGCAGCACGCTCCTCACTCTTACCTCCGACGTGTTTATTCTTGATAATCATACCGAAGATAAATGCAGGCAATAGCACCTCAATATGTATCGCGCCCTTCTCGCCAAAGAAGTGTCCCGTAATCAGATATATCGCATAAGTAGCACCATAGACCAACACAGCATAGGTGAATATGGCAAACCACGTCTGTCGCATCTTAAAGCGCGACATATACCTCCAACCGATGACAAAGAGTCCGAAGATTACAGTCAGCATCGCCGCCATCTGCCAATTCATCTCGCCAATCATCGCCACCTGCAAAGGCACCATCAGGATAATGGTGTCCAAGTCGTCAAAGATAGCCAAGGTCTGCGCCTTTTGATATATCCAACTCTTCTGCAAGTTCATTGCCGCCAACATTGAGAAGAGTATTCCCGCCGATGTAGGGGCTGCAAATCGGCTCAACAGAAGCGACTCCTTCCACGCGTCGCCCGAACTCCACCACTCCTGCGGCATCAGAACAAAGATGTAATAGAGGGCAATAAGTATCCACGGTACTGCCGCCGCAAACATAGCAACGAAGTAGTCTTTGACATAGACCTTAACATTCTTCTTGTCAATCTCAAACTCGCGCCCCACATTTATCATAATAAAGGCAAGGCAGACGCCAAGCATAATTTCAACCAAATGCTTTACTTCGCCATAGGTCTCGCCAAGCCATACAGGCAACAACTGCGACAGGACGAGTCCCGCCATCAACATAAACGAGAAAGAGAGTACCTTCTTCATTTGCTACTATTACTTATTTTTTGCAAATATACACTATTTTGCATAAATAGCAATAGAAATGGGGGCAAACACCCCCATTTCCATCTATATTTCAGTGATTTCGGCTATTCGGCAACCACCTCGCAAGTTGCAGCGATATCTGCCGAAGAGTTACCTACCGAGATGGTATAAGCACCCTTATTCACGTCCCAAGCGTGAGTCTTGTCGTTCCAATATGCAAGGTCCTTCCAAGCAACCTCAAAGACAACGGTCTTCTTCTCGCCCGCTTCAAGCCATACCTTCTCGTAGTGCTTCAACTCCTTCTTCGGACGCAATACCGAAGGGTTGTTCTCCGATACATACAACTGAACAACCTCGGCACCCGCCATCTTGCCCGTATTCTCAATACGAACAGCAACCTTGATAGGCTTATCAGCCGAGATACTCTTTGGAGCCTTCATCTTACCGAACTCAAAAGTTGTATATGACAAACCAAAGCCAAATGGATAGAGAGGCTCAATGCCCTTTGTGTCGTACCAGCGGTAGCCCACGAGGACAGACTCCTTGTACTCCACATCGTATGTGCGCGGAGCAACCCACAACTCGTTGATGTTTCTTTGCGTGTGGCTGACCTTAATCATACCACGAGGAATCATACCGTAAGCAGGAGAGTCCTCAAATCGCTTCTCAATAGTCATAGGTAACTTACCCGAAGGATTAACCTTTCCGACCATAATATCGGCAATCGCCTGCATACCACTCTGACCCGGATACCAACCGTAAATAATGGCAGCAGCCTTATCGTTCCAATCGCTCATATCTACGCCCGAACCGGAGAGTACCAAGACGATAACATTCTTGTTGGCAGCGCAAGCCATACGAACCAAAGCCTCGTCCTCCTCCTGCATAGAGAATGGACGTTCACATCCTTCGGAATCGTAAGTACCGGTAGCCACAACCACAATATCAGCCTTTTGCAACTGGATAAAGTTCGGCTTCGTTACCGCCTTCACCTTTGAGCGAAGGGCATTCAAGAGAGCCTGCTCCGAGGTTACCTGATTGAAGCCCTTAACCTTTGAAGAGCCACCGCCCTGTGGTGCAACCTTTGCCCAACGACCTACGAGGAGAATCTCCTGTCCCTCCTTCAATGGGAGGATACCGTTATTCTTCAACAATACTGTACCTTCGGCAGCGGTCTGATACGAAACCTTCTCGTGCTCCGGCAACTTTGATGCGAGGTGGTCCTCATTTGGCTGACCGTTTCTGAAACGCTCATACAAGCCAAAACGGATACAGGTCGCAATCATCGGACGAATCATATCGTCGATATTCTTCTCGGTAATCTCGCCACTCTTCAAGAGTCCGCGTACAGAGTTGATGTGGTAAGGCTCATCTACATTACCCGGCATCTCGACATTCTGTCCCGAAAGGATAAGTTTCTTCCAATCAAATACTGAACGCCAATCGGTCATCACCAAGCCCTTAAAGCCGAGAGTTCCTCGCAAAAGGTCGGTGATAACATACTTATTCTGACCGCACCACTCGCCATTGAGTTGGTTGTAGGCAGTCATCACAGAGCCTGCGCCGGCGTCAATACCCGCCTTAAAAGCAGGGGTGTAAATCTCCATAATAGCACGCTCATCAACAACCGAATTTGAAAGACGGCGAAGGTACTCGGTGTTATTGGCAAGGAAGTGCTTCAAGCACGCCATCGTACCTGTTGATTGCATACCCGTAACGTAGTTTGACACCATACAGCCGGCAAGGTAAGGGTCCTCACCGAGGTACTCAAAGTTACGACCACACTGCGACGAGCGATAGATATTCATACCCGGACCGAGCAATACGCCTGCACCCGCCATACGTGTCTCCCAGCCGACAGCCTCGCCATACCTCTTCGCCAACTCGTTGTTAAAGGTAGAGGCAAGCATAATGTTTGCAGGGAACTGCGTCGTCTTTTCAGGATGACGCACCTCATTCGGGTCAAGCAATGAGTGGTTGATACGAACACCCGCCGAAGCGTCCACCATAAAGATATGTGGCAAGCCCTTTGCCGGTGCGCCCGGAAGGAAGAACTGATTATGACCGTGAGTCATCTCAATCTTCTCGTCAAGCGAGAGTGTCGCCAAGACCTCATTTGCCTTAACGGTAGCCTCCTCCCAACTCATCATCTCCGACTTCTTCTGGGCAAAGGCTGTTGTCGCCATAGCGATAGCAACAAACGAAAGAATTAGTTTTTTCATACCTCTTTATTTAGATTAGTAATTATCTCCTATGCAAAGTTAGGCTTTTTCTTCTAAAAAGCAAAAATCGGGTATATAAATATCCGATTTTCGCCAAAAGTATATGTCAAGAGGACTATTTCTTCTCCTCTTTCTTCTCGGCCTTCTTCTCCTCCTTCTTCTCGGCAGGAGCAGGAGCAGCAACAACCATTGTCTTGTCAATACGCAATGTTACATTGCTATCAACCTCAATCAAGAGAGTTGTCTCCTCAACCTTCTTTACTACGGCGTAGATACCACCTGCGGTGATAACCTTGTCGCCCGATTTGAGTCCCTCGCGGAACTTCTCCATCTCCTTACGACGCTTTGACTCCGGACGCCACATAAAGAAGTACATAATCAAAATCATTGCACCGATCATTACCCAGAATGTCCAGTTGCCAAATCCGCCCTGTGCTTGTGCTGCATCAGCAGCCTGCAAAAGTGTAAACATAATTTTCTAAAATTTTATTGGTTAATACTATATTTTCGCTTTTAGCCATTAGCCATTGGCCATTGGCTTTTTTATTTTGGGGCTTTTAGCCATTAGCCATTAGCCATTGGCTTTTTTTTCATTTTGGGGCTTTCTAAAACCGCTTATGATGAGATTATTTTTGCGCCAAGCAAGGCGATGAAAGCGGAGCATACTAAACGTATGTGAGCATTTCAGCGTCCGCAGTGTCGTGCAAAAAGAGCCCGCCAAAACGATTTTTACAGTAGGCCTTTACCCGACTTAATAATCTTCCCCTCCTCGGTCAATGTTGCGATAACCTTATCCAACACTCCGTTGATAAAGCCACCGCTTGAAATGGTTGAGTAATACTTCGCTATATCTATATACTCGTTCATCGTTACGCGCGTAGGTATTGAAGGAAAACTCTCCGCCTCGGAGATACCGACAACCAAGATGATGTTATCCATCAAGGCAACGCGCTCAATATCCCAATTATTCATCGTGCGGTCAATCATTGCGCTGATGCGCTCATAACCCTCTACCGAACATTTCAAGAGTCGTTTCGCAAAGTCGAGGTCCTCCTCGCTCTTGAACTTCGGCAGAAACTTAATCTCCTCGTGGCTCTCGCGTATAGATAATATAGTACGCGACACCATCGTAAGCACAAAGCCGAGGTCGTCGTTCCACAATACCGACTGCTCCTCCAAGACCGTTTCAAGAGGCTCAAACTCCTCCAACATCTTCATATAGATATCCGACACGAGTTGAGCGTCCTCCTTAAACGAAGCGCTCTCGCTCGCCATATACTTCTGGTAGAAGACCTGCTTGGTCAAGGCGTTGTACAGCGACACTATAAGGTCGCGATTTTCGTGCCACGATAACTTACGAGCCTTCAACTCTCGCGCCAACCCCTCATCAGAGGCGAGGCGAGCAACAATTCGGTTTTCTACAAATTTACGGTTTGGGTGGAGGTCCTCATAGGTGGGCAACTTCTTCTGTTCGCCAATACGAATACGCTCTTCGGCGTACTCAGCAATCGCCGGTACAAGTGCAAGAAGGTGAAAATATAGGTCATACGCCTTGTCAATAGAGGCTACGAGGTTGCGCTCTGACGCCTGCGTAGTCATTCCTTCGCACTGCGTATGCGCATATACAGCCTTTACGACCTTTGTTCGGAGTAATCTTCTGCTCAACATATAATCAAGAACCTTTTTATCTCTCTATTTCGGCGACAAAGATAACAAACAAAACTGAAAACGGAAAGCGGAAAGCGGAAAACTTTTAGTTTTTTGATTTTCGCTTGGAGAGTTTTTAGTTTTTTGATTTTCGCTTTGTAGCAAATGTATAGTAGCGTCCCGCAAGATAACTATATAGAGCGCAGACAACCGTTGTCATAACCTTTGATGGTGTTGCCCATATATCAAAATACTCCACAAAGAGTTTCATACAGATATAATTCAACGCAATAGAGCCCACTACCGTCAGTGCATAGCGAACTATCTGTGGAAGGGTTTTAGCCTGCACTGCGTGGAATGCCACGTTGCGATTGAGCCAAAAGCCCGTAAAGAAGGTTATCGGGAAGACCACCACCAACGAGGCGATATGTGGCGACATCGCAATAGCACCAAACTCCACTACCTTCTCGCATACGATATAGTGATATATAATGTAGTACCACACCGTATCAAGCAGTACCGTTATAGCACCACAGACCAAATAGCGAAAAACCTGCTGCGGGAGGAGTTGGCGCAGAGGTTTTACGTAGAATAGATCTATAAATTTGGTTATCAAAGAGGATAGCGACATCTCCTACCGAGTATATACCCAGACGTTCTTAAAACTCTTGTTTTGGGACTTCAACTGCGACACCCTATTGCCTACGGCCGAGCGTGGCGAGAGTTCGTAAAGAGCAACCATATATCTGCCATCGTAGTCGTATATCTTCGGCTCCAAAGAGGGGAATTTCTCGCCCAGCCAGCCAATGGCATCTTCGGCATTTTTCAACTCATTATATACGCCCCACACGGCATAACTCTTACCACGTTGCATCGGCAATATCGCTGGCGCAACAGCGTGTGCAACAGGCTCTGCCGCCTCTGCCACAGGCTCGGAAGCAGCCTCTGTTGGCTCGGCAGTCGCGTCAATCACCTCCACTGCTTCAACCTTCGGCTCGGCTTGCTCTGCCACCTGCTCCGTAGGGGCGACCTCCTCCGAAGTTGCCTTTGCAAAGGCCTCCTCTGCCGTAGCAACCTTATCGCCGAAGTTAAACACTCCGTTCGAGTATAGCACATAGCCCGCAACACCCACAGCAAAGAGTGCGCATATAGCCGCCACAGCATATATAACGTAGTTTGTGCGCGGATTTATCTTAACCACGCCTCGTCCATTCGGATTTGCCATATCTTCAAATTGTTGAAAGGTTTGTACACGCTTATTGCTTATCGTACATACATCATTGACGGTAAATACCCCGTCGCGCGTAGATTGTGCAACATACTCGTTGTAGATATCGCCTGCTCGCTCGGCAGTAACACCCGCCTTCTGTGCGATATACTCAACAAGCGACACACCTCGCTGCTCGCCCGTAAAGCGCAACTCGCGATACGGAGGTTGCAGGCGACGCGACGAGAGGGTCTTTGCTGCGTGGCGCACCAACATCAGCGTACCGACATTTGGTAAATAGACACTACCCTCGTCAAGGAGTGCATTTGCAATAAGATGATCTATTTCGTGTTTCATTACTTCTTGAAGTGTCGCTTGTTTTTAGTCGTTTGGGTGCTTTGTGCAGTTGATGCACTCGGCTTTACCGCAGGGCTCTTCTTATTGAAAAAATATGCCCAAATCATCAAAGCCAAACCCGCAACCACAAATGGCAACGAGAGCCACTGTCCCATATTCAGCACCATACCCGACTCCCAATCTACTTGGTCTATCTTGATAAACTCGATGCAGAAACGCGACAAGAAGATGCCGACCATCGTAGCACCGAAGATAAAGCCCTCTCGGCGCGAGATTTTGGTATAGTAATATATCAAGAACAGGATTGCGAACAGCACAATGTAGCACAACGCCTCGTAGAGTTGTGTCGGGTGGCAGATAGGCGCACCTTGAAGGCGCATAAACTGAAAGCCCCACGGCAAATCTGTCGGCGTGCCGATAATCTCCGAGTTAAAGAGGTTACCCAAGCGAATAATCGCGCCCGCCAAAGGCGCAACGATAGCAATTCGGTCTGCTGTCCAGAGGAACGACACCTTATTCTTGCGCGAAGATATCCACATTCCTATAACGATACCCAAGGCTGCACCGTGCGAAGCCAAGCCTCCCTTACGGATATCGGTGATAATACGCCAAGGCTCCGGCAGATAGACCTCCGGCTCATAGAAGAGGCAGTGTCCCAAACGCGCTCCGATAATTGTTCCGAGAACAATCCAAAGGAAGGCTGTATCTGCTGCCGACGATGGTTTTCCGTCGTGCTTGAAGCAGTATCCGCCAACCCAACCTGCCGCCAAAAGTGCCAACACCCACATCAGCGAGTACCAACGAATCTCAAAACCGAAGATGTTAATAAGTACGGGATCAAAGTCCCAAACTATCGTAAGGAGTTCCATATCTTCTACAATTCAACCTTTTTCAATGTAAATGTAAATGTTGAGCCTACGCCAACCTCACTACGTACCGAGACGCGCTCGCCGTGTCCCTCAACGATGTGCTTCACGATAGCCAAGCCAAGACCTGTACCACCCTGCTCGCGCGAGCGACCTGTGTCGGTACGATAGAAACGCTCAAATACGCGCGGAGCGTCGCTCTTGGCGATACCGATACCATTATCCTCAACCTCAATAAGCACCTTATCAAGCATATCGCGGAAGTCGAGTTTCGTCTGACCGCCCTCCTTGCCGTAGCGTATAGAGTTCATAATCAGATTTTCAAGTACCTGACCGATATAGAACTTGTCTGCCGACACCCAGAAGCGTGAAGGAAGGTTTTGAGAGAACTTCACAACGATAGAGATATTCTTCTTCGCCGCCTCCATCTCGCACTGCTCGGCAATCTCCTTCGCCAACGCCACGATATCAAAGGTTTCAGGGTGCATCATCTCCATATCGTTCTCCAATGCCGAAATGGTATCAAGGTCGCGGATAATGTTTATCATACGATTTACGCTCTTGTCGGCACGTTCAAGATATTTGCGGTTGATCAACTCGTCGTCAATACCGCCATCAAGGAGCGTTGAGATATAGCCCTGAATGTTAAACACAGGGGTCTTCAACTCGTGCGCCACATTGCCGAGATACTGCTTGCGGAACTTCTCCACATCCTTCAAGCGGGCAATCTCCTTGTCGTTATCGTCAGCCCAAGCAGACAACTCCTGCGAGATATTCTCCACACGCTTATCCTTCAACTCATCAAGCATCTCGGCGGTATGAACATCGCGCGAAAAGACGGTTGAATAGATAGGTTTTAGTTTATACGCCACATACTTTTTAACTATCAAAAGGGCAAAGAGCGAAACTCCGACAAATGTCGCCAACGTCGCAACTACGACCACCCACCAAAGTTCTTTCAGGGGCAAAGTCGCCAAAGTTGTCGCCAATACGCATACGCCTGCCACAGCTCCAATAAGCCACGAGCCCGCCTCTTTTGTCTTAATTCTCAACATATTTCGTTTTGTTTTAAGGTTATACACTTTCGTTATATTTTGCAAATATAACAAAAAATTGAGAATTAAGAGTTAAGAATGAAGATTTTTTTAGGGGTGGCTATTAGCCATTGGCTTTTTTGTTTTTGGGGCAGTTAGCCATTAGCCATTGGCCATTAGCTTTTTAGTTTTCCGCTTTAATCCCACTGCGTGGGCTTTTCCTCCTTCGCACCTCGGCATAGCGTGCAAGCCCGCTTTGCACTCGGTTTGGCGTCGCTTCCGTTTTCTCACTCCAAGCAAAAACCGAAAAACTAAAAGTTTTCCGTTTTCAGTTTTCCGTTTTCAGTTTATTTTGCTAATTTTGCAAAATATATTGGCTCCGTAGTTCAATGGATAGAATTTAAGATTCCGGTTCTTACGATAGCGGTT
>JAFXHB010000056.1 GCA_017536605.1 Alistipes sp. | reverse complement strand
TTGCTCAAAGGTGGTCGCGGAGGCTTGGGTAATTGGCACTTCCGCACCGCTACAAATCAAGCCCCACGCTACTCACAACCCGGCGAAGAGGGCGCAGAGGGGGCATTTATACTTGAATTGAAAGTCTTGGCAGATGTTGGTTTGGTAGGCTTTCCAAATGCGGGTAAAAGCACTCTTTTGTCGGTTGTTTCGGCTGCAAAACCAAAGATTGCGAACTACGCATTTACCACATTGGAGCCAAACCTCGGTATCGTAGAGGTGCGAGATGGGCACTCCTTCGTTATGGCGGATATTCCGGGTATTATTGAGGGTGCGCACGAGGGTAAAGGCTTGGGAACGAGATTCTTGCGCCATATTGAGCGAAATTCGATTTTGCTCTTTATGATTCCTGCCGATAGCGACGATATTCGCAAGGATTACGAAATTCTGCTTGGTGAACTAACGCAATACAACCCCGAATTGCTTGACAAGAGTCGCATCTTGGCTATAACAAAGTGCGATATGCTTGATAACGATTTGATGGAGGAGATGAAGGCTCATCTTCCGGAGGGTATCGCCTCCGTATTTATCTCATCTGTCGCAGGTTTGAACATCGCGAAATTGAAAGATATGCTTTGGAACGCCTTGCACGAATAGCCAAGTGGTGTAAATATCTATTACTAACCCTATTAACGATATATTCGGAGAGGTCCCTTGCTCAAAATGTGGACCTCTTTGATTATCGTTATTATCGCTTATTTGAATCGGTCGAAGAACTACTTATTGAGGAGGACAGTATCGCACTGTCCGAGATTAGCACACTTCATCTATCTGCGACAAAGCGTCTGAATCGCAATCGCTCAACTTTAACCATCAGGCGCGGAGTGCCTTATTACAAGGAGGTAACCACCTTGAATGGCGTAGAACTCCCCTATGTTAGGCGTAGTTCTATATGGAGATTACAACTATCACAGCAAGAGTATCTCGGTATATCGGGCAGAGGTCTTGAAGGCGAAAGGGCGTTACATATAGACTCTATCAAGTGGGTACAAGGCAACGTAGGGGTAAAATTTCGCTCCCGCAATATGCCCTATTCAATAGAGGCTTCTGTGGCACATCGCTTCAAGAAAGGGTGGTCGTTTGCAGCAGCAATGACAGCAAATACGGGACGCGACCTCTTTATTGACGGACTGTATGGCAACGCGTTGGATATAAAGGCATTAGCCATCAAAGAGTTTAATACTCGGCATAGGCTCTCCTTATCGCTGTTTGCAGCCCCGTCAATACGTAGTACGCGCTCTTTATCCACCGCCGAAGCGTTCCGTCTTACGGGGAACAACCTCTACAACCCGTCGTGGGGTTATCAAAACGGGAAGATGCGCAGTTCTCGCGTAAGACGAGAGATTGTGCCAACTATGGTTGCAACGTATGAAGGCGTGGTTTCCAAGAGTACGAGATTAGATATTACCGCATCTCTTGCGTTGGGTGTAAAACGTTATAGTGGTCTTGATTGGTTTGGCACACAGACACCTATGCCCGACAACTACCACTATCTGCCAAGTTACTTTGCCGACGAACGGGATATATTCTCTGCCGTTGAGATGGCGTGGCTTAAAAACGATACACGATATACGCAGATAGATTTTGACCGACTTATCGCCAGCAATAAGCTCGGCAATGGAGAGGCTCTATATACCATATCCGACAGAGTCGAGCGCATCACGCACGCCTCACTACGCGGAATAGTAACTACGGAGTTAGAGCAAGGAGAACTATCATACGGCGTAGAGATAACAATAGCAAACAATCGTAGATACAAGCAGATGCGCGACCTATTGGGCGCGGACCATATTGTTGATTTGGACTACTTTCTGCAAGATGACAGCACACTTGCGAATATGATGCAGAACAATCTTAATGCTCCCTCACGCCTTATATATGAACACGACCGCTTCGGATACGATTATGCAATGCGCAGAGATGATATTATGGCGTATGCTTCATATCTCTACAAACATAACGGGTTAGAGTTGGAGGCATCGGCGCAGGTGGGATATGTAGATATCTCACGCAAGGGATTCTATCGCAAAGAACTATTTGCCGACAATTCGTTTGGCGTATCACGGCATATAAAATTCACGCCTTACGCCCTCTATGTAGGAGGCAAATATATCATAAATAGAAATCATCTCGTTGAGGCAAAGGTGCTGGCAGAGGCAAAGTGTTGCGATAGCGAGGATCTCTTCTTGCAGAGCCAATACAACAATCGCGTGGTTGATAACCCGACACTGCGACAAGGATACGGAGCAGAGGTGGGCTATCTCTTCTCACACCTGAATGTCGCGGTAAAGGCTACCCTATTTGGATACATAACCCTAAACGATAGAGGCGTAAATCATATATACGACGATATTGCACGAGAATACTCCGACGTTGTAATTAGTAACTTGGACTATGCTCGTTTTGGCTTGGAAGTAAAGGCAAACTATAACTTTGCAAGGCACTTTACCGCCTATGCCACAATCTGTTTGGGAAGATATATGTATATCAACAATGCGCGCGTATCCATTTATAGCGACGCTTACAATACGCTTATTGCTACCGGTCTTGGTCAAATAGACAACCTTTCGCTTGGTAATGTGCCTCAAATCGCCTTTACGGCAGGCGTATCGTATCGCAATCGTGGCTGGACCGCAGGAGTAAATGCCAATTATCAAGGGCTACGCTATGTTGAGCCATCAGTAACTATGCGAATGGAGAGAGCCCTCACGCTGGCAGCATCACCCGAAGAGCGTACAGCGATGATGATGCAAGAGCGACTACGCGACGCCTTTACGCTTGACATATTTCTATCCAAATCGCTCTATCTTGATAGGCTTGGTGGAAAAATATACAGGGTGAAATTTAAGGGTGCAACCGCACAACATAGACCAAGTAGAAGGCTACTATTTTCGGTTGGTATTCGCAATCTTATAGGTGCAAATAACATTGTTGATATGGGTATTGAATCATCACGTATTAAGCCGTACAGATCGCAATATGGGACTATATACCTGCGCCACGATTCCCGCTACCTCTACGCCTATCCCCGCACCTATGAGGCATCTATCTCCTTCCGTTTTTAGACCGAAGAGCTCTTAATTATTGAAATTCTCAAAGAATTTCCATAGCACTACGCCACCGGAAACCGAGACATTCAGCGAGTGTTTTGTGCCGAGTTGCGGTATCTCGATTGCAGAGTCGCAAATATCAACTACCTCCTGCGATACGCCCTCAACCTCGTTGCCGAAAACAAGGGCATATTTCACGCCCTCAACAGGCTCAAATTTATCCAACATCACAGACTCCGCAATCTGCTCAATAGCAACAATGGTATATCCCTCACTTTTAAGTTGTTGTACACACTCAACTGTTGTAGCACAATATATCCATTCGACCGAAAATTCTGCACCCAACGAACTCTTGTGAATATCGCGTGAAGGGGGTGTTGCAGTGATGCCGCAGAGGGCTATTTTTTCAACCGCAAAAGCGTCGCCCGTACGGAAGAACGCGCCCACATTTTGTGCCGAGCGCACATTATCCAAAACCACCACTACGGGCATCTTCTCCATCTTGCGGAACTCCTCAACCGAAGGTCTGCCAAGTTCGGCGTTAGTTGTCTTTTTCATAGAATTTTGAAAGCTATTAGCCGTTAGCCATTGGCTATTGGCTATTTTTTCGCACAAAAGTAGTCATTATTTCAAAAAAAATCGCTATTTTCGCACGATATTTATACCACGATATGGGTATGGCAAAAAGAATCGTTTTCATCATAGCATTTATACTGCTCTCGTTTAGGGTTTTCGGAGAGAGCAAACTCGCTATGTCTGAACGCGATACGCTCCCAATAAAGAGTGAGCGACTATACCTTGATGTCGCGCTCGATTTCGATTTTGACAACACCGAGTATTCGGGCAGTAATCTCGGAACATCGGAGACCCTCTTTGGCATATCGCTCACCCCCTCGTTGCGCTATGTATGGAACGAGAAGCACCACATTGGCATTGGTGCTAGTGCGCAGAAGTGGTTCGGCTCAAAGCGTTTTCTTGACGACTTGGACCTTATAGCCTACTACCAATTCAACAACGGTAGGTATGGAGCAGTAGCGGGTATATTCACCTTTGACAAGTTGATAGGCGACTACTCGGAGGCATTTTTTAGCAACGTTTGGTTAGCAGACAACAACCTTGTGCAAGGTTTGGCGTTGCAGTATAGCGACGACGTAGGCTTTGCGGAGTTGGCAATAGATTGGAATGGAATGTACTCCGCCGCCACACGAGAGCAGTTCCGTGTACTCTTTTCGGGCGAGGGACACTTTGCGAAGGTTATGTATGCCGGAGCGACTGTGGCGATGCAGCACTACGCCAACCGCGCCGATTTTCACCACAACGTTGTAGATAACTTTACGATAAACCCATATATAGGAGTCGGCTTTAACGCCTTCTTTGACTTTGATATTCGCCTCGGATACTTGCAGTCGCTCCAACAAGATAGACTCGCAGGGGGGGGGTGGAAGACTCCTATGGGTGGCGAATTATCGTTCCGAATGAGTCGCTGGGGTGTATTTATCTCAAACAATCTCTATGCAGGCAAAAACCTGCAACCTCTCTACCACTCTATCGGCAAAGAGGGTACGATATATGGTGCAGACCTCTACGCCTCGGATCCGTTCTATGGAACAACTACAGGTATATACAACCGCACGGGCATTGGTTACGAGCGTGCCTTTTGGAAGGAGCGCATCAAGGTCAAGGCGGAGATGGTATTGAAGACCGACGGCAAGCGATTATACACCCAGCAGATTGTTTCGCTCGGAGTTAATCTTGCGCCGAAACTATATGACAAAGCAAACAGAAGAACAAAATAACGAATAACAAAAATAAATTTTAATCTGCTAATGGCTAATGGCCACCGCCGCGATTAAGTGGAGAGCAGAGGTTGCTTGCAAACTATGCCGAAACGCAGCGGTGAAGACCAAAGGTCAATGGCTAAAAGCAAAGTTATAATTATGGCTAATGAGAATGTTGAAGTCAAAGAGAAGTCTTTGAACTTTCTTGAAGAGATTATTGAGGAGTCTATCGCGAACGGACTATCGCACGTGCAGACCCGTTTTCCACCGGAGCCAAACGGCTACCTCCACATCGGACACGCAAAGAGTATCTGCATCAACTTCGGTTTGGCGAAGAAGTATGGCGGTAAGTGCAACCTTCGCTTTGACGATACCAACCCCGTAAAGGAGGATACCGAGTATGTAGATTCAATCAAGCGCGATATCAAGTGGCTCGGTTTCGATTGGGCTATTGAGCGTTACGCATCGGACTACTTCGACCAACTTTATGAGTGGGCGATTGTCCTTATCAAGAAGGGTTTGGCGTATGTTGATGACCAGACACAGGAGGAGATTCGCCTCAATCGTGGTACTGTTTCCGAGCCCGGAAAGCCGTCGCCTTGGCGCGATCGCTCGGTGGAGGAGAACCTCGACCTGTTTGAGCGTATGCGTGCCGGCGAGTTTGCCGATGGCGAGAAGGTGTTGCGTGCAAAGATTGATATGGCGCACCCTAATATGCTCTTCCGTGACCCTAT
>JAFXHB010000055.1 GCA_017536605.1 Alistipes sp. | reverse complement strand
GCCACATCGGTAATCTTCGCACCACGGGCACGCATTGCGGTAAATGCCTCGTGACCCGGGGTATCGAGGAAGGTGATCTTCTGACCGTTGAGATTTACCGAGTAAGCACCGATGTGCTGGGTGATACCTCCCGCCTCGCCTGCGGTAACGTTAGTCTTACGGATGTTGTCGAGCAACGATGTTTTACCGTGATCCACGTGTCCCATAACGGTTACGATTGGTGGGCGTGGAAGCAAATCCTCTGCGCTGTCTGCCTCCTCATCGTTGATCGCCTCCTGAATCTCTGCCGATACGAACTCTGTCTTAAAGCCGAACTCCTCGGCAACAACTACCAACGCCTCTGCATCAAGTCGCTGGTTGATTGACACCATCAAGCCGAGGTTCATACAAGCCGAGATAACCTCCATAGGCGACACGTTCATCATTGTTGCCACCTCGCTTACGGTTACAAACTCGGTAACTTTGAGAATCTTCTTCTCTGCTGCCTCCTGCTCAAAGGCCTCATTCATACGCTCACGTACCTCCTCGCGCTTCTCGCGACGGTACTTTGCGCCCTTGTTCTTGGCACCCTTGGCAGTCAAACGAGCCAGAGTATCCTTAACCTGCTTTGAAACCTCCTCGTCGCTAACCTCCGGACGTATAATAGGCTTTGGCTGGTGCGTCTTGTTCTTCTTTGAGTTTTGGTTCTGCTGCTGCGCCTTATTATTGTTGTTCTTGCCACCATTCTGCTGACCGCCCTTTGGCTGTTGTTGCTTGGTGATATCAATCTTCTCCTTATCAAGACGCTTGCGACGCTGCTTGCCACCCGGTACCATTCCCGAAACATCCATCGTACCGAGAATTTGCGGACCCGATAGGGTAGGAGCCTCCGTTGCGCGGAAGACCTCCTTCTTTGGCTCCTCCGCTTGTGGCGTAGGTGCAACCTCCTGCTCTGCAACTTTTGGTGCGACCTCTACCTTTGGCTCTTCTCTCTCCACCTCCGGCTTTGGAGCGACCTTCTCCTCGCTCTTCTTTGGCGAGAGGTCAATCTTTCCAAGCACCTTTGGCTGCTGTGGCTCTACCTTAATCTCTACGGATTTCGGCTCAACCTGTACCTCCGGCTCAATGCTGACGGTAGATTGCTTCAAACTCATCTTCTCGCGAATGGAGTCGCGCTCACTACCGCTTGGGCGGTTCTTCCCATACTCCTTTTCAAGCACAGCATAGATGTCTGCGTCAATCGGAGTATTCGGGGAGGTGTCTATCTGAATGCCCTTCTTGTGCAAGAAGTCTATGATGGTGTTGATACCAACATTAAACTCCTTTGCCACACGGATAAGGCGTATCTTCTTTTCGTTTCCCATTATCTATTTTTCTTTACTTATTCAACACTTTTTTTGAGGCTATTAGTTTTTAGCCATTAGCCATTGGCTTTTTGAGTTGTCAATTTGGGTAAGCCCACTATTCCTCAAACTCCGCCTTCAAAATTTCAAGGACCTTCTCGGCCTGCTCAATTTCAAGATCGGCACGCTGCGAGAGAGTCTCGGCAGACATTTCAAGAACACTCTTTGCAGTGTCGCAGCCAATCTCGTGGAGGGCGTTGATAACCCACTCGTCAATCTCGTCCTTGAACTCCGACAAGGCAACATCCTCCTCTTCCAACTCGCGGAAGACATCTATGCTGTAACCTGTAAGGAGCGAAGCAAGACGAATGTTCAGACCACCCTTACCGATAGCGAGAGCAACCTGCTCCGGAGCAAGATATACGGCTACGGTCTTCTTCTCCTCGTCAATAACGATGCTTGAAGGCTTCGCAGGCGACAAGGCACGCTGAATAAGAATTGTAAGGTTACTTGAATAGTTGATAACATCGATATTCTCGTTACGCAACTCTTTAACGATAGAGTAGATACGTGCGCCCTTAACACCAACACACGCGCCTACCGGATCTACGCGATCATCGTACGACTCAACAGCAACCTTCGCACGCTCGCCCGGAATACGGGCAATCTTCTTGATTGTAATCAATCCGTCGTAAATCTCCGGTACCTCTGCCTCAAACAGGCGTTCAAGGAACTGGTTTGCGGTACGCGAAAGGATAATGCGAGGCTGGTTGTTGTTCATCTCAACGCTCTTGACCAACGCCTTGATAGAGTCGCCCTTGCGATAGAAGTCGCCCGGAATCTGCTCGCTCTTCGGCAGAATCAACTCGTTGTTATCCTCATCAACGATAAGCACATCACGCTTCCATACCTGATATACCTCACCGGAGATAACCTCTCCGACCTTCTCCGAGTACTCCTCGTAGATATTAGCCTTTTCAAGGTCAAGAATACGGGAAGCAAGGTTTTGACGGAGCGACAATACGGCACGACGACCAAATGCAGAGAAAGGAATCTCGTCGGTGTACTCATCGCCCACCTCAAACGAGTCGTCAATCTTCTGCATCTCCGAAAGCGGAATCTGGCTTGCTGCGTCGGTAAAGTCCTCGTCGGCAACCACCTCACGATTGCGCCAAATCTCCAAGTCGCCTTTATCGTCGTTGATAATGATGTCAAAGTTCTCGTCGCTACCGTACTGCTTCTGCAAAGCGTGACGGAATACATCCTCCAAGACTCCAATCATTGTTGATTTGTCGATATTCTTCAACTCCTTGAATTCGGCAAAATTGCTGATAAGATTAAGATTGTTCATTGCTTTTTTGTTTTTATTATATTGTTTTTGTGAATTTTCTGCTATTAACTATTGGCTCTTTTATTGAGAGTTAGTTTTCTGCTTAACTCCTAACTCCTAACTCCTAACTCCTAACTCCTAACTCCTACTTATAGTCAAGGTACTCCTTTGCCCACTTAATCTCCTCAAAGGTATAGGTATGGGTTGTACGCTGAATCTGTTTCTTCTTTTTACCCTCCACGACAACCGCCTCATCATAGGAGATTGTGATAGCCTCGTCGGTTACCTCGTCAAGGGTTGCAAGGATTTTAACACCACTCTTCAAAAGAACCTCTACGCTCTCGCCAACCAACTTCTTGTATTGGCGCACCAACTTCAATGGCTCGCCGATACCTGCCGATGCAACGGTCAGGGAGTAGTCCTCCACATCGCGGTCAAAAGCCTCGCCAATTGCGCGGTTTAACATAGCGCACGTATCTATCGAAACCGATGTGTCGCTATCCAATATGAGGTCAATCGTGTTGTCGGGTGCAATTGTGCAATCCACTACAAACATATCCGTACCCTCCAAACACTTCTCTACTACTGCTAATAACTCTTTGATGTCCATATAGTTGGCTATTGTTTAATGCTTTTCCGTCTTTTATAAAAATAAGGGGACTCACTGTCCCCTTACCATTCACACTGCAAATATATACCTATTTTTATAAATAACAAAGTTTTTCACCGTTTTTTTTTGTAAAATATCCGTCTAATCAAGCCTTTCGGCAAAGATATGTCGTGCCAACTCCGTTAGCGAACTGATCCTTACGACCTCTATACCACCCTTTACCTTCTCGGTTTTAGGGGCGTAATTGGAGATTATAATGCGCTTAAAGCCCAATCGTCCGGCCTCGGCAATGCGCTGTTCTGTTCGTGGCGCAGGACGCACCTCACCCGACAGACCGATCTCACCCGCCAATGCTACGCCATCGTTGATAGGGCGGTCAAAATAAGAGGATAGTATCGCTGCTGCCACCGACAAATCAAGTCCCGTATCTTGCACCTTGAAGCCACCCGCAAAGTTTAGGAATACGTCCTTCTGAAACATCTTCAAGCCGATACGCTTTTCAAGTATCGCGAGCAACATATTCATTCGGCGCGAGTCGTAGCCCGTAGCATTACGTTGTGGCGTACCATAGACCGCTTGACTAACCAATGCCTGCACCTCCAAGAGGTATGGTCTGATGCCATCAACCGTAGCCGCAACCGCCACGCCCGACAACGGCTCATCGTAGTGCGATAGTAGTATTTCCGACGGATTTTCCACCGAGCGCAAACCTCCTTGCAACATCTCAAAGACGCCTATCTCGTGAGTTGCCCCAAAACGATTTTTAATACCTCGTAAAATCCTGTAAGAGTTGTTGTTATCTCCCTCAAACTGCAAAACCACATCAACAATGTGTTCCAGCACCTTCGGACCTGCAATCGCACCCTCCTTTGTAATATGTCCGATAATGAACAGAGGCGTACCGCTACCTTTGGCATATTTGAGTAGGGTGGCAGCGCACTCCCTAATCTGCGTAACGCTACCCGCCGATGTATCAACCAAGTCCGTATATATTGTCTGGATTGAATCAACTACCACTACATCAGGCTTAATCTCTTCGCATTGCGCGATGATATTCTCCAACAACGTTTCGGTATAGATGACACACTCCTCGTTCTTGATTCCGATACGCTCGGCACGCATCTTAATCTGCTCGGCAGACTCCTCGCCCGAAACATAGAGGGTGCGAAGTCCGTTTTTGGATAGTGCAAGTTGGAGCGCAAGTGTCGATTTTCCAACCCCCGGTTCACCACCAAGCAGAATCACAGAGCCGGGCACCAATCCGCCTCCCAAGACGCGATTTACCTCGCTCTCACCCACATCTATACGTTGTGTATCACCCGACTTAATGTCGCGCACACGCTGGGGTTTAGCCTTCGGGAGGATATTTGTCGTAACAGCCGACGCTACCGAGTTGCCCTTCTTCGCAACCACCAACTCCTTAAATGTGTTCCACGCTCCGCACGATGGACACTTACCCAACCACTTCGGCGCATCGTAGCCACACTCGCTACACACATAAGCCTTTTTTGTATCTGCCATATCTTCTTTTTGGGGCTATTAGCCATTAGCCGTTAGCCATTAGCTTTTTTCCTTTTGCAAAATTAAAAATTTTTGCGCACAATTCCGCAACTCTCAAAAATAATTTCTAAATTTGTGGTGCAGTCCTCGGGTTGCAGACATAATTACGCAGAAAGTGTAAGTTTATTCTCGTAGATAGAATGTAGGAAATTCGATTTATAGTGAGGATAGGCAGACATCTTGCTGCGTCATACCATTTGGTATGGCGTGGAGTTGTTGCTTATTTTAACTATAAAGGTATCCTACAACCTTATCTACTAAAATAAGTTTTCAGCACCACGCTTTCTTTTATTGTATTATTCCATTTGGTGTTGGTGGGTAAAAAAACTAAATGATTATGGGAAAAACAGTACAATTACCTTTTATTACAATATTATCCTATTTATCATTGATTGAGCAATCCGTTCCAAATATTGATAACTTCTCCCTTTATACTCCATCTGGCACTTTCAATCCAGACGACACTATTTCCGTTCAAAAAGAGGCAAAAAGAATGATGGAGTTTGTTGGATTGAATGGATATACTACTATTGTAACACTTTGTTTAACTAAAAATGGCACAGCTGGAAGCATCAATTTAAATAACTCAAAGGAAGTATTTATTGAGATAGATAAAAACATGCAGATTAACAGAAAAAATTATAAAGAAGCTGTATTGTGTGTGATGGCACATGAAATATGTCATAAATATCTTTATGCTCATGGATTCTATTTGGAAGATAATAACATTAATGAATATTGTACAGATTTAGCAACTTTCTTTGTTGGATTTGGTTTGCTGACCATAAATGGTTGTTATGAAGAATATAGTACAACAGAAAAGCATCATGATGGTAGTTCTACAACAACCACTCATATACATAGTACTGGCTACCTTACTCCACAAAATTATTTTACAGCACATCAAGTAGTATGCAAAATACATAATGTTGATTATCTCAAAGGTGTAAGTATTAAAATGTATAGATTTACCTCTCAACTTAATAAAACAGCTATTGAGCAAACACAATTAAGTAGAGAATCCATTATTGAAAAATTCAAGGAGCAGTCTATTTCTTTAGCTAATCGTAAAAGGGAAATTATAATTTTAAAGAATTATCTTGCCTTAAAAGAGAAAGAAATGGTTATTGAATACGAAGAGAATGATAGAAAATTCAATAGGCTTGTCTTGTATGGCAATGCTGCGGATAAACTCCCATTTACTTTTATGCATATGCTCAACTTGCCACAAAAGGAATTATATTATTCAGAGTACTCTGAGGTGTTAGACAAAATAGATCCTAAATATCACGAGTTAATAGATAGAAATTTACTGACGCTTATATGCCCAATTTGTGGAGCAGTTTCTAATTCTATGATTCGAGAAAATGGCCTTAGTATAAGAAAGTGTCAATGTGGTAAAATCTTCTATTGGAATTCTCTATCAATTGCCTCTCGCGCTCCGAAGAAACTTAAAATAAAAAAAATGAAGCAATCCAATTCATTTACTAATTGGATTAAATCTATTTTTAAATTGCGTAAACTATGACGTAAAACCTATGATTTTCAAAATATATACAAAATTGCACATGTCGCGATGCTTTATATTTCCGATGACTAAAACTGAGCAACACTTATGATGGTGAGCAACAATAACTCCTCTATCTTTATGAGAGGTATAGCCTGCAACACTTGGTTGGATTTGCGCTCAAAAAGTTAAAAGCAAAAGAGCCGAGCAGTTTTCTGCTCGGCTCTCTAACGCCCTTAACGCCTCTAACGCCTCTATTTGAACAGTTTATAAATATACATTTTGATACAAAAATGAGCCTGCCTAAAAAAACTTATTAGACAGGCTCGTGTTGCTATTGTTGTTGTAATTTAGCAACTACATCTTAATTGCTACCTTCTTATTTGACTTACGGCTCTTCTCCGCCATAAAGCCCATTACGTGGCTCTCAATTGAAACGTCAATGGTGCTAGACAGCAAATTTGCATCTTGCGCCGACACTGCTCGCAAGAAATCTCGTACTAACAAGTGGTCTCCACCACCGTGTCCGGAGCCTTTATACTCGGCAATCTCACTCACCTTCTGGTCCCAAACGCTCTTATGTTGCGAACGGAAATCATAGAAGGTAAATGTCTTCATATCGCCCTCAATAAAGCCCTTTGTTCCCATAATACGAGTACGACGACCTCCATAAGGTGTAAATGCGTCCATCGAGAAACTTGCTGTAACGCCATCTTGGAAGCGCATAATTGAGACATAATGGTCGCATTGGTCGTTATTGCAGCGGAATACGCAACGTCCATAGTTTGTAACCTTCAACTGCTCACGAATAAGTTCAGGCGTTTTGCGTGGAATGTCAAAGACATATAGATGCTGACGACGTTCAATATAGATGTGTTTAGATGAGAAAGGACACTCCTTCTCGTGTGGGCAATCGCCACCGCCAACATTGTCGATACAACGCTCGGTTGCACCCTTCGGCATATTCTCCGGGCGGAAGAGGTAGAGTGAGCCCTCGGCAGCGATAGATTCGCAAGGCTTGCCGATAATCCAGCGCATAATATCGAGGTCGTGGCACGATTTGGCAAGGATAATAGGTGTGGTCTTGTCAGCCAAAGGCCAATTACCACGCACGTAGGAGTGAGCCATATGAGCGTAGCGGATAGGCTCAAAGTGCTGGATATTAACCAAATCGCCTATCGCTCCCGAATCAACGACTTGCTTCAATGCAACATAGTATGGCGCATAACGTAAAACGTGGCATACGGCAACAATGCGATTGTACTTGTGTGCCTGCTTTAAGATTGCACGACACTCCTTCTCGGTTGGAGCAACAGGTTTCTCTATCAGCACGTCATATCCGAGCGCAAGAGCCTTCATACAAGGCTCGTAGTGGAGGTTGTCCGGAGTGGCGATAATTACTGCATCGGCGAACTTTGGCTTCGATAGCGCGTCGTTGAAGTGTCCAAATTGGTTCTCCTTTGGAATGTTGTGGCTCTTTGCCATACGGTTGCGACGATATGTATTCAAATCGGCAACACCCACTACCTTCATTGACTTTGGGAACTTCTCGGCATACTGCGCATAGGTAGAACCTCTACTGCCTGCACCAAGCACCAATACGGTAACCGGCTTGTCAAGTTTGGCGTCCATCTCCGGCATCTGGGTCTTGATCTTATCCGAAGAGGCGATTTCGGGTATCTCCTCCGCCTCTGTGGTCATAGCATTCACATCAACGCCAATCAGTGATGCGCCAACTGTCAATGCACCCAATCTCTTCAAAAATTCTAATCTGTCCATATAGTTATGTTTTAAGTCAGTTATTTTCTCTGTTATATTCTGCCTCCGCACGAGCAACAATCCACACGCTCACCTCGTAAAGACCATACAAAGGTAGCAATACCAACGTCATACTCATTACGTCTGGCGGAGTTATAAATGCCGCAAGCACGGCAAGAACAACAATGGCGTGGCGGCGATATCTACGCATAAAGTCGGCGGTAAGTAGCCCCATCTTCGCCAGAATACGTGATAGTATAGGCAACAAAAACACTATGCCACAGGCAAAGACCATATTCACTACGAGCGACATATAGGAACTGATGTCAATCATATTGGTAAGTTGGTCGCCCATTGAGTAACTTGCCAAGAAATTGACCGAAAGTGGTGCAAGGGCGAAGTATCCGAATAGTGCGCCAAAAATAAACCAAAGCGACACTTCAAGTGCAAAGAAGCGGCTTTTGTGTTGCTCTTGTTTGGTGAGAGCAGGTCGTATAAAGCCCCACAACTCCCAAACCGAATAGGGTATAATCGCTAATAATGCTGTATTGAATGCCAAGCGGATATGTAGGTTGAACTGTCCCGCCATAGCGGTATTTATCAGCGTAAGAGGTGTGCTGTTAATCTTCAAAAACTCTTTACCACTTTTGTCTGCGAGCCATTCAAAGAGCCTATTCGTAGGAAACCACTCCGACTTTGGGGCGGTAATCAACATCATCAACTCATCTCCGAAAACAAATGCCACCGCCATAAATACAACAAACGCCAAGGCTACACGCAATAGCCTTGGACGGAGGTGGTCAAGATGCTCCCAAAAGGACATATCGCCATCTTCTGGCTCATCAACCCTAAACAGTTTGAGCATAAAGTTGGGTAGTGTTGGAGAGGTTGCAGATATCTCTACTTCTCCTCTTTGTTCTCCTCTTTCTTGTCATCAACGACGCCATCACCATTCACAGCATCTTTGAACTCCTTCACGCCACGACCCATACCGCGCATCAGTTCAGGAATCTTCTTTGCGCCAAAGAGCAAAACAATGATCAGAATGATAACAATTATCTCTGTGTAGCCAATTGCAAAGAGAAGTTTAATCATAGTCAAAAAAAGTTTTATAGTTTATCTTATTGCAAATGTAATAAAATGTGTAGATATAGCAAAATTTTTTCTCCGAAAATTATAAGTAGCCTGCCAATTATCAGGTGCTTTGCCGCGATTCTTACGTATCGGTACAAAAAAGTCCAACCCGAAGGCTGGACAATCATTTGTAAAAAAATCAACTTATTGGCGAGGAGTTGCCGGAGTTTGACCTTGTGGTCCGCGAGGCTGTCCTCCACGAGGGCGACGAGGACCTTGACCAAGCGTGAAGACCTTTGACAACTGCTCCGGTGTCAAGTAGTTTACGAATACCTGAATGTACTCCTTCTTTACCTGAATAATCTGCTTGTCGCCATTGAGTTGTGCAAGCATAATCTTCTTGGCAACCTTGATGGTCATCTCCTGACCCTTGTAGGAATCTACCACAGCCTTTGTGTCCTTACGTACTTGGCGCAGTTCGCGCATATATCCCTGATAGACAGGCGCAAACTTCTTTGCCTGCTCTGGCGACATATTCAGTGATGCCTGCAACATCTCAATCATACGGGCGTTGCGATCTCCGCCACGCTGACCGCCCTGCTGTGGAGGTTGAGCCGATACCGAGATTACGAACAACGCTGCAATAAGCGTAAAAATAAATCTTTTCATAGTTATAAGTTTTTAGGTTTGAACTCTATATCATTGCAAAAGTAGTAAAATTATATTGAATATAAAAACGCCATTGTATCCTTTTCATCGGCATAATTGGTCAATTCGGGGTGTTGTGCCTGCCCAAATGGGACACATCGCCCGTGAAGTTTTGTAGAGGCAACGACGCATTGCAGATGCTCGTCATTCCTACGCAACCACTCTAAAACCTCATCGAGAGAGCCATATTCGGCGATATTTATTTGACTTAATTTAGAAGGAAAATGTGCTTCGCCCCTAACAAAAAGAGCCTCTCCGCTATCTTCAAACGGCTGATTAGTCATCGTGAGAAGTGCGCGGTGTTGAATATAGTTATTGTGGTACGGCAGACACATCGCCACGCGCGGTAGGGTAAACTGATAGCCTTTTGGTACAAACAGCAGTGATACACTGCGACAACCTAAACCCGAATATGTGAAAATATCGCGGCTTAACCCCTGCAACTCCTCCTCACTCTCCTTGCCGGTTAGCACAGCAGCGGAGTGTCGGCTACCTCGTAGCAGGCAGGGTGCATCTTTGAAGCGATTGCGAAAATAGATGTTGGCACTATCGCCACCCGTAGCAATTACGGCATCGTAGTCAAGGGCGTCATCGTACTCCTTGATTGCTAATTGGGACTCTATATCAAACAGCAACTCAACGATATGCGACATCAAAGCCTTGTCCTTGCTTGAATACTTGATATATGGAGTGTTTCCGCTTGCGATAACACACATCAGGTCAAAGAAACCGACAAGCGGTATATTGCCCGCCATTATCAGAGCGATACTCTTGTGCTTCGGCGCACAAATAGGGTAGTGCGCAAGCCACTGCTCAATATCGCCTTTGGAGAGCATATCGCATCGTATGGCATTTACGGCACAGCAAATATCCGCCTCGCTAAACCATTCATTATCAGCGATAGCACGTGCTATTACCTCACGCGATACATCATCTTCTCCGAAGCGTGCAAGCCTCGCGCCCAACTCTGTAAATATCTCTACTGTACCTTTCATTCACGACAAAGGTACAAAAAAAGATTCTATTTTGTGCGGTAATACGATTTATCTAACGAGAAGACGAAACTTTTGCGATAAATCAAGGCGAGCGCAGCGACTATTGCCACCAATACGGCACTTGCAATGAATGGGAACGATTCACTCTTTTGATGCAATGCCTCTCGCACGTAATCTATTACGACAGGGCAGGCAACTACTGCCACATAGTTAGCCGTCATAACTACCGCAAGAGCCCGTGTGGCAAGGTGCGGAGGTGCAATAATGGCTGTTTTGTCGTAAATTATAGGTTGCAAAACACCATATCCCAAGCCCGTAAAAGCCACTCCGATAAGCATTAGCGGAATGTCGGGTATTGTGCCGACGAGCAATAAACCAATCACAATAATAAGTAGTGAGGTTAAGATGGTATAGGAGCGCAACCTCGCTATTATGCGGTTTAGAACAAGTCCCGGCAACATTATGGCGAGGAAGAAGAGAGATATCATAATACTTGATAACTCCTGTGGAAAGTTATCTCGCTCAACCAAAAACGAGAGGTAGAATGTGATTACCAAGGTTGTAAAGGTTATCGTAAAATATAGGAGCGTAAGACCTGTCAAACGCCACTTATTTATATTGCGTTGGCGTAGTTGGTCGCTCCCCTTTGGCTCTGGTGCGGGCGATGTGTTGCGAAGTGCCAATAGGAGTATAAGCGTTACGGCAGGCAGGAGATATACCGTAAAGGCGTAGTGCCAATTTTTATCCGCCAAGGCGGTTACGGCGGCTGTGGCAATCACTAATGCGAGATTATTTATTGCAGAACTTATGCCGAGTTGCTTGACGCGATAGTCGCCCGTAAAGTATTGCACGACCAAACCTGTTGAGAATGGAACGACAATACCGGCACCCGCACCCATAATACAACTTGCAGCAATCAACTCGCTGATTTCGGTTGAGAAGATAGATGTGATACCGCTTAAAAGGAAGATTAGAAGACCGACACTCAATAGGGTAATGTGTCTGCCCTTTACCGATAGCCAACCCGCCAATAATACGAATGGTATTATTAGCAGCGAAGGTAGCGATGAGAGCATCTGAATTTCGAGTTGTGAGGCAGTGGGGAAGATGCGGCTTAAATCTTCCAAGATGGGAGATATTGCCAATCCGGGCAGCGATGTTACTGCCGATACAGACCATATAGCCAAGAGTTGAAGTAGCCCGATAGAACCTTTGCCGGTTGTTATTTTCATAGCGCGTAACTTTTTTGAGTTAGATATAGCAATGTTCGCGCCAAGAGATACCTCACCCCACCAATAAACAAAACAACCACCTTTTCGGGTGGTTGTTTGCGTGAATCCGCCGGGGCTTCAATGCCTTTCTGTTACTCTCAATTACTCAAAGAGTTGTGCCTGTTTTGTAATTTGCACTCACACAACACTCACTGCGCTTACTTTGAATTGCTAAGATATAAAGTCGATGCTAACTACTAAACAAAAATACGCTGCGACTAAATTGTCGCAGCGTATCGGTTCTTTGACTTATGGTAGCACAACCCCAAAAAAGAAAAGCCGAGATTCTTTCAAACCTCGGCTTGCTTTAGCATTTTTTTTACTTACTGCTTCTTGTTCTCGAAAACGACGGTCAATGCATTTAGCTTACCGTTGTTCGAACCGTCAATATAATCCATATAGTTGTCGGCTGCAAGTTCTGTACCTGTTCCCACCCAGGTGCGTGTACCATATACATATATAGTACCACTATTTACCGCCTGATTCACAAGTCCGCAAATCATACCCACATTGGAAGTAGTTACAGAGCCTGATGCAGTTCCAATATTTGCACTAACGGCACAGTTGTCGAATGTTAGACCGGCGACATTGCATCGACCAACAAGTCCTCCGATACGAGTCTTCTTAGTAGAACTATTACTCTGAGTTTTGATAGAGACATCTCCGAATGACTTATTGTCAATAAGGTTACCCGCCAAGTTGCCAGCAATACCACCGATACCGGACGACTCAACCTTTGAAGTCCAAAATGTTACCTCGCCATTATTTGTGCAGTTGGTAATATTTGGACCACCGCCACAAATACCACCTAAGTATACTTTCATATTTTTTGGAGTAATAGCAACCTTTCCGCTATTTGTACAATTTTCAACAGTGTTATTGGTAGCATTATCATCACCTTCGCTATAACCCTTACCTACAATACCGCCACCATAAGCAGCGTAAGTAACATTATATGAGCAGAGAAGTACTTTACCACTATCTGTACTACCATCACCATTTATGAGGTTCGAGAGAGTGATACCATCAATATCGCACTCGCCTACAACACCACCTACAATAGGAATGTTTGCGTCGCTGAGGGCAGAAGATAAAGTTTCGCCATAAGCAGCACTAACTATTCCATAGTTGTAGCAATGAGAAATAGAAGCAGCAGTTACACCAACAACACCTCCTACCGCAGGAGTATCGCCAAGAGGAGTGTTAGCCTTGTAGTATATACCGGCATTATTTGTGTTATTATTGATTGTGGCGCTGCTTGTAGTAGAATCCTCAAGCAAAGCAACACGACCAATAACACCACCTACGGCAATACAACAAATATCTTTACCTCCAAAATCCGTTGTTGCAGAACAACCGTTTACATAGATTGTACCATTGTTTGTACATCCCGATACAGTGTTGTCGATTGCACGACCACAAACACCGCCAATCTGCAAATTCTTGATAGCATTGGTTGCTACATTCTCTGCAAGACAGATATGACCGTTGTTTGTAGAATTGGTGATATTTCCTGTAAATGAGTTGTTCCTGTAAGCACGACCACCGCCTGCGGTTAAACCACCTGCAAAAATTTGTGTATTAACCTCGTTTGCAGTGTTAATCTGAAGGCCTGCATTATTGGTACAATTTACCAAGTTGCCCTGCAAAGCCACTACAAATGGTGCTGCATAGCCATCACCATTTATGAAGGTAACTGTCAACTTCGAGTCTGGCTCTGTTGTAAATTCTCCAGCATTCGACAATGTACCAGCGCTATTTCCCAAAGTGAGATTCTCAACACCGCAACCTTTTGCAATAAAATCGAAGAGCAAAGCCTGCGACTTGGTACCCTCCTTAACAGCTGTAAGGTTGTAAATCTTGTGTGAGCGACCATCAATAACAGACTTACCATCCTTGAGTGTCATAGCAGGAAGTGTTACACCTGTCATATCGAGGTCGGTATTTACGAGTACACGGCTCTCGCTATTTGCCCAAGCCGAAGGGCTAACTCCGTGAGCCATATCTACCCAATCCTGCACGCTGTTGATACCGTTGTCAACGGTAGCATTAACCTCGAGTGGAGGCATATCGATAACTACACCTGCAACAATCTCCTTACCTGCAGAGTACATCTTCTTTATCATCACCTTCTCGTTCTCGTCAATCACACGGATAGTGAAGCCCTTAGCGTAGTTGCCCGCTGGGAGCGCAAAGTAGAGGTCGGTAGCGGTTGAAGAGAGTGCTACGCCCTCGGCGCTTGTGATTGAGATATGAGGAGTGTGAGCCTCGGTAGTTGTAGTTGCCGCAAGTGAAACACCCTCTGCCGAGTAGGTTGTAGCGAACTCACCCGAAAGATACTCGTAGTTGTTTGCCAAGAGAGCCACCTTCTTGATGGTAGTATTACCTGTAAGTGAGAGGTGGATATAACCGCAAGTGTGCTTCATTGCTACGGTTGCACCCTCAGCCTCTGCGTAGCCGAGCATAATACCATAACCGTTTGCGAGAGCATCCTGCAAGTATGCCTGCTCGGTAGGGATTTTGATGGTGGTAGCCGATTCATATACCGATGCTGGATAGAGCAACTGTGCAGGATATGCGATGTCGCCCTCAACGCTGAGAATAGCCGAAGTCGAGCCGTTGTAAGCCTCTGCGATAGGCTGCGAAGCTACGCCGTTTACTGCAACTTGGTCACCTGTCTGCCAATAGAGTGTGAGAGTATTCTCGTCCTTCTCCATTGCGCCTACGCGAGTGTTCTCAATTCCGAGGTTGATTGTTGAATAGTTTTTGGTGTTGATTTGCTCGTTGTTCTCGAAGTCTGCTGTACAAGCCGAGAAGAGAGCAGCAACCATAAGTCCTAATGTTGTAATTCTGTTTTTCATAATCTTCTTTTACTTTTTTTTGGTTGAACATTTTCGGGCTGTGGATTAATACTCCCACTCACCCTCTTCTCGTTTAAGATTATCGAGGGAAAATCCCCCTTCAGTACTTGCGGCAAAGCCTTGCTCTACCTTTGTGTCGCAAATAGCGACCTGCGGAGTAATGTACTCCTTGTTTTCAATTGTTTTCATAGTTTTTTTGTTTTATGATTGTGGAAAATTATCTGTTCTTTGGAATAAACTGCACCGCATCGGCCACGATAGTACCATCAGCACCTTTGTTGGTAAGTTCAACATAAGGTTTTGCACCCTCGGCAAAGTGATATGTGCCGAGCAATACCCACTCGCCACGAGTCTGACCGATAATTTTAACATCCTTTGTAGCAATGCTTACTTCGTGTTTCTCTGTGCCATCAAAGATGTTAAAATTGATAACCGAAGATCCCTGCTTCTGCTTTGGGAAGTAGTAGTAAACATTGTACTCATCAGCCTTCTTCAAATTAGGATGGAAGAATGCTGACATCTCGCTCTTGCCCATCGAGTTGTCGAAATGACGACAGAATGCATAGCTGTGGCGACTATCGTCATATGTCCAATCACCAACCAATCGTACACACTTCTTGTCTGCATCATCTACAACCACATCAGGTTTGCGATTATCACCCCACGGGCGAGCCTCCAACTCAGCATTGAGCGCTTTAACATCGACATCCTGTACTGCGCAGTTGTTATCGATAGCCATCGAAGCAGCGGTTGCTGCCGCCTGCGACAATACCATCGCTACCGGCTCCATACGAATCGAACCAAATGCAATGTGCGATGCCGACAAACAGAATGGCACATAGAGATTTGACACCTCTCTACGCTTTGGCACAATCGAAAGGTACGAAATCGGATATGGCTTCACATTATCCTTAACCTCGACATTGCCTTCGTTACGAACACAGCCGTTAACTATCACTCGGTCGCAGTTGTGAGAATCCATAGTGTAGGCAGCCAAAGCAATACCATCTTTCACAACCTCACGGCCCTGGCAGTGGTGCTGCGTCATTACTACATCGCTAACCATACGGCGAGCCTCACGAACATAAATCTGCGGAGTCCAGTGATTGTTGTTCACATACTCATCTTTTGGGTATCCCCACGAAAGCATCTCCTTGCGAATGAACTCAGGAATACGCTCGTCGTGACCAACGAAGTAGAGTAAGCCCTTTGTGTAATCCTCGTGCTTCTTAACGATGCGTGCACGCTCCTCGTAGCTTGCCTCTGGATAGTCCCAGTTCTCGCCAATCATATCGGTTGAAAAACCACCTCTATGATTGATATCTGTCTTATTATTCGGCATTCTACTCCAAATAAAGGCGTCAGTCAAACCTTTCCAAGGCTGTTTCTCCTTCAAGCGGATCAACAACTCATACTTTGATGGATCGTAGTTTTCAGGCTTGGTAATAGGTATCATATTCTCCTTATCATTGGTCAAGCAGATGCGGAAGTTGTAGGCCTGCACCTTCTTGTCGCCCGAACCTGTTGGCAAAACAGACTTTTTGTTGACGCCCCAAAGCAGACCGCTGCTCTTCTTTCCCGGAATAACATAAGGATCTACATCTACGGTAAACTGATGCTTGCGTCGAACCTGCACACCGTTGTACTCCTCGTTATAGACCTTATTATCCTCACGACCAACGGTATAAGAAACTCCTGCAAGAGCCATCAAATCACCCTCATAGGTACAGTCGATAAAGACTTTTGCCTCAACTACAACATTGCCCCTCTTTCCGGGAGCAGCAGAGTCCTCGAGAGTGATATTTGCGATGCGGTCGTCATCCTTATTTGCGGCAACAATGCGGCGATTGCACCAAACCTCGATATTCTCCTCGGCAATGTAATCCTTGAAGATTTTCTCGGCGACATGTGGCTCGAATACCCACTTTTCCAACGAACCATAGTGAGTACCAAGTCGACGATAAAAATCAAGGGCAAGACCTTTCACAACATACTTGTTACCGATGTCGGTCATTCCCAAACCACCCGACGACATTCCGCCGATGTGGGTAGTAGGCTCGATGAGCAAAACGCTCTTTCCCTGCTTCTTTGCAGTGTAAGCAGCGATAACACCGAGCGAAGTTCCGCCATATACACAGATATCCACGCTCTTTGCCACCTCCTTTTTAGGAGCAGCATTTAGCGGTAAAATAAGGCTAATGGCCAGAATAAATAGCAAAATCTTTTTCATCCTAAAAATGTGCTAATGTTTTATTTGCTTATGTTGAATTTCGTTAGTTCGTAGAATCCCAACTTCCGTTTGAGCCCGTCATATCGTCCGGAGTAGTATTGCCCTGCTGGGTTGTCTTACTCCACTCTGTGTGCTCGTCCTTGAAGAAGCTCGTTGCGATTGAAGCATTAAACCAATCGCCTACATCAATTACGTTCAATGCCGAATTACCATCAACAAATAAGTAGCGAAGGTCGCTGTTATTCTTAATATCGAGCGATGTCAAAGCATTGTTGTTCAGACGCAAGCCACGCAATACTGTATTCTTCGAGAGGTCGATGCCCACAAGTTTTGAGTCGTTGGCATTAATCATCAACAACGCCGTAGCAGGTGCAACATCGATAGTTGTAAAGTTGGTAAATGCTGCGTGCAAGTAGTTGAGAGCGGTATTGCCCACAAGTGTCAACTCGCTTACTGGATTATGGCTGATAGCCAAACGCTTCAAATTGCTCAAACCGTTAACCTTAATCAACGAAAGGTTATTGCGGGTGCAAGTGAGCGATTTAAGCGATAAGTTGTTGCTTGCATCGAGCTGTGTCAGCTTATTATCGTCGCACACCAAACGCTCCAATGCCACCAAAGTCGATATATTCAACTCTGTGAGTCCGCAACCATTGCAGTACAATGCTACGAGGTTGGTATTATTAGCAACATTCAAAGTCGAAACCTTCGAGTATGCACAGTTGAGCATAGTGAGGTTTGAGAGAAGCGACACATCGAGCGAAGTCAATGACTCACATCCACGAAGGGAAAGCTTCGAGAGATTTGTGTTGCTGCTCAAATCGAGCGATGCAATCGGAGTACCCGAGAGAACCAACTCCTCCAACTCGGTATTATTGCTCAAATCGAGCGATACGATAGCGGTATTTGCGCAGTTGAGCTTGCGGAGTTTAACATTCTTGCTCAAATCAATTGAAGTGAGAGAAGTAGGTACACCCTGAATATCCAACTCTTCGAGGCTTGGTAAGTGCTGCAAGTCGCTCAAATCGGCGATATCGTCAGTCTCGAATGTGAAATACTCCTTCTCAACACGACGCCATAAGGTAATATTCGTAATTGCGTCCAATTCGTCCTGCGAAAACTCACCGTCGTCGTCTGTATCATAATTGTTGTTAAGTAGGAATGCCTTAAAGTTTGCATTAGCAAATATCACAGCAGGCTTTGCGCCATTCTGTGTTACGGTCAGTGTTACACTCTCTACACCCTCGCCCGACAAGGTGATAGTTGCAGTGCGAGGTTCAGTAGTCTCATTTTTGGCTACGGTAAACACCATCTGATGAGCAGCCATAGCACGGGTTGGCTCTGCCAAAGTAATCCAATCAGCTTCGATTGTTGCGGTAATCTCGATATTAGTCTTCAAATCAACCACAACCTCTCCTCCTTTGGCGGCAACCTCGTATGTTGTCTTCTCGACAATAAAACCATTGGTCTCGGATTGTGTTACTGTCAAAATCTCATCTTTGACGCCTTCTCCTGACAAGGTAATAGTTGCTGTACGAGGTTCGATAGCATTGTTTGGAGCTACGGTGAATGTCATCTGACGAGCCTCCAAAGCTCGGGTTGGCTCTGCCAAAGTAATCCAATCAGCGTCAATCTCTGCCGAAAGTTCGGTATTGGTCAGCAAATCAACAACGATATTTCCACCTTCTGCTCCGACCTCATATACGGTCTTCTCAACGAGCAAGCCCTTTGCCGAAGCCTGTGTTACAGGGATATATATCTCCTCAGCAACACCATCGCCCTTAATAAGAATCTCACAGTTGCGCTCTTCCGTTTCCTTATTTGCCAATACCTCAACTTCGATTTTGCCATTGCCTTCGCCGTGGTATACTCTCAGAAATAGCCACTCGGACTCGCAACTTGCTCTCCATTTTGTATCGCTTGTAACGGTCAAGAAGTATACACCTTTTGCTGCTGTTGCCTTGATTTCGCTCTCTGCAACACATAACTTCGCAGTAAAGTCAGTGG
>JAFXHB010000054.1 GCA_017536605.1 Alistipes sp. | reverse complement strand
GGTCAACATAAGGCTTGCCTGAAACGTTAACGGAGCCATCACCACAATCTTCATAGAAGATGTAGTTGTTCAAGTCGACACCTGTTGCATTCTGTGAAACAGTAACCTCTACGAAATCGTTGGTCGGCTGGTTGCCAAGACCAGGAATGGCAATCATCTTGGTAGCGTTGAATACCACCTTGAAGTTGCGCTCCGTAGTAGTTGCTGGAACGGTAATGGTTACGCTACCATCGCCCTCGCCAGACTTAGGAGTGAGAACAACATCATCTTGGTCGCACGAAACGGTCCAAGAGCCATTTGAAGTAACGGTGATAACCTGCTCACCGCCTTCAAGGTCGGTTGCAAACGATGTAGGAGATACGGTAATCTCCAAAGGGTTTGAGTCAGCCTCGCCACCCTTATCGTCAGGGTTACAACCTACACCAAAGAGCATCGCTGCTCCCGCCACAAATGCAAAAAATTTTCTTGCTTTCATAGTTTGTTTGTTTTTTTGGTTAATGTTATTAAAAAAGTTAAAAATAAATGTAAAAATGTTGTTATTGCTTACAATTTGTAATCTATCGCAATTATAGTGCGAATATAATACAATTTTCGAGAATAAAAATATTTTTATTCAATTATTTTTTGACAAAAAATAACAAGGGGTCTGCACAACTTGGCAAACCCCTTGATTTATAGCTATTAGCATTTAACTTAAAAGTATTTTTTCAATCTTCTCAACCTGCTGTCGGAAGAGTTTCTCGGTGTCCATCAGATTTGTGATGGTTTTGCACGAGTGCAGCACCGTTGCGTGGTTACGACCTCCGATGGCGGCGCCGATAGCAGCAAGTGGCTGCTTGGTGTGCTTCTTCGCGAGGAACATCGCGAGTTGGCGTGCGATAGCAACCTCGCGTGTGCGCTCCGAGGAGTTTAGTCGCTCGCGATCAACATTCATCTCGGCGCAGATAACCTCCAAGATATGGTCAATGGTAATCTCCTTCTGGTAGAGCGATACGTAAACCTTCAAAATCTCTTTTGCCAACGAGATTGTTATGCGCTTATTCATAAAGGTTGCGTTGGCGATAAGCGAAGATATTGCACCCTCAATTTCGCGGATATTTGCCGAGATATTCTCTGCCAAGTAGCAAACTACATCTTCCGGAATATCGGCGTTAAGATGTTGTGCTTTCGTCTTGATAATCTTGACTTTGGTATCGTAGTCGGGGATACGTATCTCTGCCGACAAGCCCCACTTGAAGCGGGTGAGCAGTCGCTCCTCGATATCCTTCAACTCAACGGGTGGCTTATCCGATATAAGCACCAACTGTTTGCCCGACATCTGCAAGTGGTTGAAGATGTTGAAAAAGGCGTTTTGCGTACCTGCCTTACCCGACAACTCCTGAATATCGTCAAGTATCAAAACATCAACTGCCTGATAGTAGTGAATGAAGTTCGGGATATCGTGGTTTATGGTAGCCGCTTGGAATTGGGCTTGAAATTTGCTCATCGCAACATAGAGTACCTGTAACTCCGGAAAACGCTGGCGCACCTCGTTGCCGATAGCGTGAGCGACGTGAGTCTTGCCAAGTCCCGAATCTCCGTAGATATAGAGTGGGTTGAAAGGCGTGTGGTTGCCCGGATTTACCGATACCGACATACCCGCAGAACGCACCAAGCGATTGCACTCTCCCTCAATAAAGTTGTCAAAGGTGTACTCTTTGTTGAGTTGCGGCTCAATTCTTATACGATTTATGCCCGGAATTACAAAAGGATTTCGTATATTTGAGGTGTCGGTTTGCGGACTAAACTTCGGCTCGGCTGTTACATCGCTGTCGGGAGCAGAGATTGCTACGTGGTGATTGTTGCGCGGAATAGCATACAGCAAGCGGATATTATTGCCGAAGAGTTGGGCAATAATAGGTTTGAGAACTTGACTGTACTTGTTCTCAATGGCGGTAACAAACTCTTGGTTCGGCACCTTGATTTGCAGTTGCTCTCCATCAAACTTTAACGGCTCGATGGGGAGAAACCATTGGGCGAACTCCTCGGCAGAGGTCTTCTCCTTCAACTCGCTGAGGCAACTCTGCCAAGCGTCGGTGTATGTTGTTGCATTTGCAAGCATATAACTAATTGGGTATAAATGATTTATAAATAATCAAACTTCGCGGCAACTGCTCCGTATCGGTTTGACATTGCAAAGGTGGAAATAAAATTGTTTAAAAAAAAATGGTCGAACTATTGTTTATTAACTATTTTGTGCTATAAGGAAAAAATTTCTTTTTTGACGCCTACAAATTCAATTCGCTGATACACTATATTTAAAAATAATTTTTATATATTTGCAAAAGATAAAAGCAGGTGATAAAACAAATAGAATTATAAAATCATATAAGTAAAAGTTATGGATAATTTACAACAACTTGTGTTGGCAAAGGCTAACAAATGGTTAGGTGCAGAGTTTGACGAGGCGACTCGTAAGGCTGTACAGGATTTGATTGACAATGACCCGAAGGGGCTTGTTGAGAGTTTCTACAAGGATTTGGAGTTTGGTACAGGAGGTTTGCGCGGTATTATGGGCGCAGGAACAAACCGAATGAACAACTACACGGTTGGTTTTGCTACGCAAGGTTTGGCGAACTATCTGAAAATCAACTTCCCAAATGAGGAGATTCGCGTGGCTATTGCGCACGATTCGCGTAACAACTCTCGCTCATTCGCGGAGCACGTTGCCGACATCTTCGCCTCAAACGGCTTTAAGGTCTTCCTCTTTGACGAGTTGCTTCCTACACCTGAACTCTCGTTTGCAATTCGTGAGTTAAAGTGTCAGTCGGGTGTTATGGTTACCGCTTCGCACAATCCGAAGGAGTACAACGGCTACAAAGCATATTGGAGCGATGGCTCGCAGGTTACCTCTCCGCACGACGTTAATATAATAAAGGAGGTAGAGAAGGTTACCGAGGTGTCGCAGGTATTGACAGGCAAGAATGCCGAGAATATCACAATTCTCGACAAGAGTTTTGATGAAAAGTATCTCGCGGCAATCAAGGAGTTGCAGCTGTCGGCTGACAGCGTAGCCCGTTTCCACGATATGAAGATTGTCTATACCCCACTCCACGGTGCGGGTGTGCGTCTTACTCCGGCATCGTTGAAGAACTTTGGCTTTACGAATGTGATTTCGGTTAAGGAGCAGACCGTTCTTGACGGTAACTTCCCAACCGTAGAGTCGCCAAACCCTGAAAATCGTCCTACGATGAAGATGGCGATTGACCTTGCCGAGAAGGAGCAGGCGGACCTTGCGATGGCAACCGACCCAGACTCTGACCGTATCGGTTTGGCTCTTCGCAACTCAAAGGGTGAGTATGTGTTGCTCAACGGAAACCAGACTTTGGTGCTTTTGATGTGCTACCAACTTACTCGTTGGGCAGAACTTGGTCGCATCAAAGATGGCGACTATGTTGTTAAGACTATCGTAACCTCAATGATGCCTGATGCGGTGGCAGAGGCTTATGGCGTAAAGTGCTATAACTGCCTTACAGGCTTTAAGTATATCGCCAAGATTATCCGCGAGAATGAGGGTAAGGCGAAGTATATCGGTGGCGGCGAGGAGTCGTTCGGATACCTTGCGGGCGACTATGTACGCGATAAAGATGGTGTCTCGGCCTGCTCGTTGGCTGCGGAGGCGGCTGCTTGGTGTCGCGATACCAAGGGTGTAACGCTCTATGAGTGGTTGCAGGACCTCTATGTTAAGTTTGGCTTCTACCGTGAGGGCTTGGTAAATGTCGTTCGCGAGGGCAAGGACGGTGCAGAGTTGATTCAGAATATGATGGTTGAGTATCGCGCCAACCCTCCGCAGACAATCCTCGGCTCAAAGGTCGTTGAGATTTACGACTACAAGACCTTGGAGTTGAAGAATACCATTACAGGCGAGATATCACCTATTCCGGGAGTAGAGGATAAGAGCAATGTTTTGCAGTGGGTAGCCGAAGATGGTACAAAGGTTTCGGTACGTCCATCGGGTACAGAGCCTAAAATCAAGTTCTACTTCGGTGTGAAGGCGGAGTTGCCGTCTGTTGCCGAGTTTGATAAGGTGGAGGCAGAACTTGATGCGAAGATTGAGGCTATCAAGGTGGAACTTAAACTTGTATAACTTATATAGTGTAATATGACTACGAAGGAACGCATAGCAAAGGCCTTGGCTGTTGCCACAGACACCAAGGTCTTTGAGATGGGAAGCGGCGTGTTGCACCTCGCACCATCTATCTTCAAAGAGCAGTTTGGCGATGCACGAGCAATCGTAATCGCCGATAAAAATACTTGGCGCGTAGCGGGAGAGGAGGTTTATCAACATCTCGTAAATGCAGGCATAGATACCGTTAAGCATATTATCCAGCAGGACGAGTTCCACGCCGAGTGGTGTTATGTTATGGAGGTTGAAGAGGCAGCCAAAGAGGCTGGTGCAATTATCGTTTCGGTAGGCTCCGGTGTTATTAACGACCTATGTAAACTTGCATCGCATCATCTTCACCAGCAGTACCTTACCATACCGACTGCTGCTTCGGTAGATGGCTATTCATCGTTTGGAGCCTCAATTAGTTACGAGGGCTTGAAGCAGACGTTTGACTGTCCTGCTCCGCAGGCTATCTTGGCAGATGTCGATGTTATTGCCGATGCACCAAAGGAGATGACCGCGGCGGGATATGCAGACCTCGCGGCAAAGATTCCTTGCGGTGGCGAGTGGATGATTGCCGATATTATGGGCGCAGAGCCACTTATTCCGGAGGCTTGGCACGTCTTGCAAGATGTTCTTGATGAGCAGTTGTCCAATCCTGATGGCGTGGCAAATTGCGATAAAGAGGCTATTGCGGCGTTGTTTGAGGGCTTGACATTGAGTGGTTTTGCTATGCAGGCGGCTCGTTCAAGTCGCCCTGCATCGTGCGCAGACCACCTTTTCAGCCACTATCTTGATATGACACACCACACCTTCAACGGTAAGTTGCAGTCGCACGGCTTTCAGGTGGCTATCGGAACGCTCACGATGTGCGCATTCTTTGATGCATTCCTTGAAATGGACTTGCGCGAGATTGATGTTGAGAGGTGTGTGGAGGCGTGGCCTTCGCTTGAAGAGGAGCAGCAGCGCGCGCTTGATATATTCAAGGGCTTTGTCTCGCCAGATTTGGGCTACAAGCAGATTACTATCAAATACGACGATAAGGAGAAGGTTCGCGAGCAGCTCACGATGTTCAAGAAGCATTGGCCTTTGTTGAAGGCAACCTATCGCAAGCAGGTCTATCCGTTTGAGAAGATGCAGGAGTATTTCCGTAAGGTTGGTGCACCGGCAGACCCAGCCGACATCGGAGTTACTCGTCAGCAGTTAAAGGATATGTTGCCGTTCGTACAGTTGATGCGATGGAGAATCAATCTATTTGACCTTGCAAAACGAGGTTGTTTCTATGATGAACTTGTGGAAAAGGTCTTTGGCAAAGGCGGAAAATGGGAAATAGCTTAAATTTACAGATGCCTATGAGAAACTTCAAGTATTATCTAATATGTATAGTGGCAACACTAACTGCCGCTACTACATACGC
>JAFXHB010000053.1 GCA_017536605.1 Alistipes sp. | reverse complement strand
GGCGCAAATTCATTTGCAGACACGGGTAACAAAACACAAAAGAGGGGCGAAGCCCTTTTGCGGAGCGCAGTTTTGCAATGCCCCCGCGGCAAGCGGCACAGGAAAGGCGTTAAACGGAGCTGACCAAGTCTGCGAAGTAGCCAATCCTGGTACCCCGACAAAACAAGCGAAGCAAAAGAGTGTCAGATGACACTCTTTTTGTTTTTGGGGAAACAATAGGATATATAGGATTCGCACCTGCGGTGCTTGATAGGATTTATAGGAGGCAGTATCCTATAACTCCTATAACTCCTATAACTCCTATAACTCCTATAACTCCTATAACTCCTACCCCCCCCTATTGAACACAACTTCAATATAAGTTACACTCATACATTTACACAACTTTATAAATAAAACTAACTTTGTTCGGTATATTTTTTGGGGCGAAATGTGCTACACTAACGCCAAAAGCGGTTTTCGGATAAATGTTAATAACTTGTCAAAAAGAGGTGCTGATTTTAGTTATATTTTCGATGTAAAACTTGCTACCTTTGTAACACTCAACGCCCTCCCCAAAGGAGGGTATTTGCACCAATAGACGAAACAAAATATATTAAAAAGAGGATATAATGAAGAATAGTACAACCCTTAAAAAAGTAAAGTACGCTGACGCTGTTGCCGAATCAAAAACATACTTCGGTGGCGACGAACTCGCTGCTACTGTGTGGGTTAGCAAGTATGCTTTGAAGGACTCCCTCGGCAATATCTACGAGGCTTCGCCGGAGCAGATGCACCACCGTATCGCACGAGAACTTGCACGTATAGAGCAGAACTACGGAGAGCCACTCTCCGAGCAGGAGATCTTTGAGTTGCTTGACCACTTCCGCTACATCATTCCACAGGGCGGACCTATGACGGGTATAGGCAACAACTTGCAGGTCGCTTCGCTTTCAAACTGTTTCGTTATTGGTCATAAGAACCCTGCCGACTCTTACGGCGGTATCTTCCGTATGGACGAGGAGCAGGTGCAACTTATGAAGCGTCGTGGCGGTGTTGGACACGACTTGTCGCATATCCGTCCAACGGGAAGTCCCGTATTGAACTCGGCACTTACATCTACCGGTATCGTTCCTTTTATGGAGCGTTACTCAAACTCTACTCGTGAGGTGGCGCAAGATGGTCGTCGTGGAGCCTTGATGCTCTCGCTCTCGATCAAGCACCCCGATGCAGAGAAGTTTATAGATGCGAAACTTGACACCAACAAGGTTACAGGTGCAAATGTCTCTATCAAGGTTGATGACGAGTTTATGCGTGCTGCCATTGAGGGTCGTACTTACACACAGCAGTTCCCTATCAAGTCGGACAAGCCGAAGGTTATCCAGAACATTGACGCATCAAAGTTGTGGGCAAAGATTATCCACAATGCGTGGAAGTCTGCCGAGCCGGGCGTACTCTTCTGGGACACTATCATTCGCGAAAGTGTGCCTGACTGCTACGCAGATGAGGGCTTTGTAACCGTATCAACAAACCCTTGTGGCGAGATTCCGTTGTGCCCTTACGACAGTTGTCGTCTGTTGGCTATCAACCTTTACAGTTATGTAGAGAATCCGTTTACCAAGGAGGCTACATTCAACTTTGACCTCTTCAAGGAGCACGTTCACAAGGCTATGCACTTGATGGACGACATCATTGACTTGGAGTTGGAGAAGGTAGATCTCATCATTAAGAAGATCGCTTCGGATCCGGAGGACCAAGATGTTCGTCGCGTTGAGATTGAGTTGTGGCAGAAGATTAAGAATATGGCACTCAAAGGTCGTCGTACCGGTTTGGGTATCACTGCCGAGGGCGATATGTTGGCTGCACTCGGTTTGCGCTACGGCTTAACCAAGGCCCTTGACTTTGCAACCAAGGTACACCAAACACTCGCAGTTGAGGCTTACCGCGAGTCGGTAAATATGGCTCGTGTGCGTGGTCCTTTCCAAGTATTCAACGCCGAGAAGGAGAAGAATAACCCTATGATTAACCGCCTCAAAGCGGCAGACGCATCGCTCTATGAGGATATGGTTAAGTATGGTCGTCGTAATATCGCAATGCTTACCATTGCCCCTACGGGTACAACCTCGTTGATGTCGCAGACAACTTCCGGCATTGAGCCTGTATTCCGCCCTATCTACAAGCGTCGTCGCAAGGTAAACCCTTCGGATAGAGATGTAAAGGTTTCGTTTACCGACGAGCAGGGACAGGCATTTGAGGAGTACAACGTATTCCACCACAAGTTCGTAGATTGGTTGCGTATCAACGGATACGACACCGAGAATTTGGAGACTCTCTCCGACGAGCAACTTGACAAACTTGTATCGGCCTCACCTTACCACCGTGCTACCGCAAACGATATTGACTGGGTAGCGAAGGTTAAGATGCAGGGTGCTATCCAGAAGTGGGTGGATCACTCTATCTCGGTTACGGTAAACCTCCCGAACAACGTGTCGGAGGAGTTGGTTGCCGATGTATATCGCACAGCGTGGGAGTGTGGCTGTAAGGGCATCACCGTCTATCGTGATGGTTGCCGTGCAGGTGTGCTTGTCGAGAAGAAGAGCAAGAAGGAGGATAAGAAGTGTGAGGAGGCTACCGGCGAGAATCGTCGTCCAAAGTCTATCCCTGCCGACGTTGTCCGCTTCAAGAACGGCTCGGAGATGTGGATCGCCTTCGTTGGTTTGCAGGAGGGTCGCCCTTACGAAATCTTCACCGGTAAGATTGAGGACGATGCAATGTTTATCCCACCGAAAATTACGAAGGGTAACATTATCAAGGTACGCGAGGAGGACGGAACAAAGCGTTACGACTTCCAATACACCGACCGCTATGGTTACACCAACACCATCGGTGGTATCTCGCGCTTGTTTGACGAGAGTTTCTGGAACTACGCGAAGTTGATTTCGGGTGTTCTGCGTTACAATATGCCTATCGACAAGGTTGTAGCCCTGATTGACGGCTTGCACCTTGACGATGAGAATATCAACACTTGGAAGAATGGCGTGAAGCGTGCCTTGAAGCAGTACATCGAGGACGGCACCCGTTCAAAGGGTAAGTGCCCACAGTGCGGACAGGAGCAGATGGCATACCAAAACGGCTGCTTGACCTGTATGTCGTGTGGCTACTCAAAGTGCGGATAGTAGATATTACAAATCGCCAAAAAGTGCCTAAATTCGTTTAGGCACTTTTGGTGGTTTTATTGGTCGTTTAATTTGCTCAAAGGTTTTATTATGGCAGCAATTTCATTAAACAAAAAATCGTTCTTGACCACCACCAAGGAGTATATCCTGATGACACTCGGTATGGCTCTATACTCGTTTGGTTGGATCTGTTGTATCTTGCCTGCAAATGCTGCAGGTGGTGGTGCAACAGGACTTTCGCTCTTGATATATCACCTGACAGGAGGCGTAATATCTATCGGTACAATGGTGCTGATTATAAACGCCATACTACTTGTGATTGCAGGCTTTATTGTCGGGTGGAAATTCGGCATCAAGACCATCTACTGCGTAGTGATAATGTCCGTCATTATGCACTTCTTGCAGGAGTGGTTTACTATTGGTGATCCTAATGGTTGGGTTGCAGAGATTATCACCAAACGAGATAGCCTAACATTACCCAATGGAACAATAGTCGATCTCTTCAATCTCAAAAACCGTCTTCTTTCGGCTATTCTTGGTGGTATCTGCTCGGGTGTCGGTGTTGCGATGTGTTTCCAGCAGGGAGGCTCTACGGGAGGTTCGGATATCGTCGTGATGATTGTAAACAAGTTCTACTCTATATCGTACGGCAAGTTCATACGCTACACCGACAGTTTGATTATATCGGCTGCGCTATTTATTCCTGATGTCGGTATTGACGGTGTTATCTACGGTTTCGTTATGGTGGCGGTATTCAGTTATACGGTAGATATGATTCTCTCTGGTAACCAGCAGTCAAGCCAGATATTTATCATCTGCAAGGACTATCGCGCTATGGCAGACGCCATAAACAACGAGGCGTATCGCGGTGCTACGGTTATTGACTCGGTGGGTTGGTACACCAAGAACGAGAGCAAAATCGTAATGGTGGTATGCCGCAAACGCGACCTCTCAATGGTGCTGAAAGTGGTCAAGAAGGTTGATCCCGAAGCCTTTATCACAATCGGCTCGGTTATGGGAGTCTATGGAAAGGGCTTTGATGCACTAAATAAAATCTAACCATACAACAAAGTGATAAGAGAGAGCGTGCCTAATAATTTTGGACACGCTCTCTCTTGTGTTATATGGTATGTACTACTTTATGCCGTAGCGTTTCAATATCTTTCGCACCTTCGGCATTACGACATCAAGCGTGCGTTGTGTGCCAAGGTCATTCAAGTGGATACCATCGCTTGTACCCTCGCCATCTTCGCCTACATAGAGTGCAGGATCTACGAAATATACATTCTTGAACTCCTTGCATATCTTCGCCATTCCCTTCGCAGCAGCACTTCGCTGTCCTTCACTAAACTTGCGATAGTCGAGGTCAAAGCGGGTTTTATCATATTTGAGTGTCTGTAAGAATATCATCGGTTTGTCGGGGTGAGCCTCAACAATGCGCTTCACGAAATTATACAAACGCTCCTCAACCTGCTGACCCGTCGGGTTGGAGAATGTGTCAAAGATGTAGGCGTCAGCCTCGGTTGCGCAGACGATATTTATAAAGTAGTCATCAAGTTTGCACTTGCCTCCAACGCCTATATTAGGAGTCTCGGCATTGAGCAAACGCCCCATACGGGCTACATAGGCCAAACCCGGACGTGAAGCCGCCGAGCCGTGTGTCAGGCTTGAACCCACGAAGAGTATCTTATGCTCGAATGGCGAAGGTATTGCCTCAATGGTTGCACCCTTCTCCACTCCGATTTCAAGAGAGGTCAGTTTGCTGTACATCGGGAAGTAGAGCAGGCACTCCTTCTCCCCCTCTGCCATATTACTTACAATCATACGCTCGTGATACTCGCCATACGACTTGGGGCGACCTACACCAGCAAACACCCACTTTCCACCCTCGCGGATATATAGGTCAAGTCCGTGCTGGAAGAAGCCCGATGTCGTAACATCATTCTTACCCTTCTTGGTAAACCATTTAGCACTTATCTCACGGCTGTTGGTCTTAAATACCACCGCCACACCGGTAGAGTGCGACAGATACTCCTTCGCAAACTCCGGAATACCGAATTTCGATATATCGACACGACTCAATGGCAACCCGTCATTGTGCGCCTTGTTGATAATGGTCAGCGTCGTGGCATCAACGAATTTATGCCCCTCCAACTCCTTCGGTAATGCAAGGGTGGTCATCGTAAATAGCACCATTGCAAACGATAACATAAGCACTCTTCTCATTCTCTTTCAATATTTGTGGTTAATAAATAATCTTTTTATAACTCTAATCGGAATACGGTGGTGTCGTATTGCTCAAAGCCAAAACGCTTGTAGAGTCGGTGTGCCGCTTCGCGCTTTGGGTTAGAGGTGAGGTAGATACGCTTCACACCCTCCTCGCGTGCCACCTCAACAGCCTGCCTTACAAGAGCCTCACCGACACCCTTGCCACGATGTGCAGTATCGGTTACCACATCCTCAATCCACGCCTTGCGGGCGGTAGGTATTGCAACAATCAGGAGTGTCAGCATACCGACAACTTCGCCACTCTCGCCACAAGCCACAAAGAGGTGGGTGTCCCGATGCGCGAGAAGTTGCTCCATATATTGTTGTGTGGGTAGGGTTGCCGAAGCGGATAACTGTGGTAGAAGATTTGCCAGAGCCACCATAAGTTGTTCATCTACAACCGTTACTCTCTTTATCTCAATCATAATTGCAGAGCGTGTTCAAAACAGATATTCCCGATGACAAATTTATGTTTTTTCGGAAATATATCCAAATTTGCACTTTATTTTTAGCAAATAGCAAGATTTTTCGTAACTTTGTGGGTATGAAACGGACTATCTATTTACTATTAGCACTCCTTGCGCTCGTGGCGTCGGGGTGTTCATCGCAGAAGAGCAAAGAAGAGCCCACACTCCTCTTCGGTATAGACATTGAGCCATATAACGTTGAACGCAAAGAGGTTCAACGCGGAGAGTCGTGGAGTAAAATTTTAAGCGAGTACGGCATCGGAACGCAGAAGGTACTGCGTCTTGACCAACTGACCAAAGAGGTCGCTCCGTTGCGCTCCATTCGCGCCGGAAACCACTACACCACCTTCACACGCAAGGACTCGGTAAATGTTACGCTTGACTATCTCGTATATGAGAAGAACTTGATAGACTACGTCGTCTTCGCCTTTGTGGGCGACTCGGTAGCCGTACGCACGGGAGAGCGCGAAGTTACGCTCAAACGCCGCAAATCCACCGCAACAATCAACACCTCGCTCTGGGGCGCGATACAGGATGCGGAGTTGCCTTATGCCCTCGCTGCCGAGATGGAGGATATCTACCAATGGACCGTTGATTTTTTCAGTATTCAGCAGGGCGATAAGTTTACGGTAATCTATAATGAAAAGTTTATTGACACGCTGTCAGTAGGCATCGGGCAGATTTGGGGTGCGAAGTTTACCCATAAAGGGCAAGAGATATACGCCATACCTTTTGAGCAGAGTGGCAGGTTGCAGTATTGGGAGTCTGACGGAGGCTCACTGCGCAAGCAACTCCTTAAAGCACCTCTCAAATTTACGCGCATATCCTCAAAGTTCTCGAACTCACGACTCCACCCCGTATTGAAGAAGTACCGCCCACACCACGGCGTTGATTACGCTGCACCTGTGGGAACGCCTGTTCGTGCCGTTGCCGACGGAACGGTAACATACAAGGGCTACAATGGTGCAGCGGGCAATATGCTGAAGATAAAGCACCCCGGAAATCTCCAATCGGGATATCTCCACCTGCGCGGCTTCGCAAAGGGTGTGAGAGTGGGCGCACGTGTTACACAAGGTCAGGTTATCGGCTATGTCGGAAGCACAGGACGCTCCACAGGACCACACCTCGATTTCCGCATCTGGAAGGGTGGAAAGCCTATCAACCCTCTCTCTATTCCGCAAAAACCTGCCGAGCCTATCGCAAAGGGCAACAAGGCACGCTTTGAGAGCGTGCGCGACCGCGTGATTGCAGAGTTGGAGGGCGAAGTTGCCGACTCCGTAAAGATTAAAAGCGTGGAGAGCCTGAAATAATGATTGACGAGCGCATTATAAAGTTTATTAAGCGACACCACACGCTTAACCTTGCAACCCTATCGGAGGAGGGGTTACCCTACTGCGCCGCCTGCTTCTACGCCTACGACGACAAGCGCAACCGCCTTGTATTCACCTCCGACAATGCCACCCGCCACGCACAAGAGATGGAGCAAAACCCAAATGTGGCGTGTGCCATAACACTTGAAACACGCATCGTGGGCAAGATTCAGGGCGTTCAGATTTGCGGTAAGGCAGAGCGTGGCGACGACAAGGATAAGGCGTTGTACATCAAGCGTTTTCCATACGCAGTCGTCGCTCCACTTACAATATGGGCAGTTGAGCCTTCGTTTATAAAATTGACCGACAATACACTCGGTTTTGGAAAGAAGTTGATATGGGAGAGCAAAAAGTAGGAGTTATTATAGTTGCGGGAGGCTCCGGCAAGAGAATGGGAGGCGCACTCCCAAAGCAGTTCACTATCGTTGGCGGTGAGCCTATACTTGCACGCACTATAAATGCCTTTCACAAGGCGTTGCCCGCATCGCGTATCGTAGTGGTTTTACCGGCCGACCAGATTGAGTTTTGGCGCAACTACTCGTCGCGTTTCTCCGTAGCCAAGCACTCTATGGTAGAGGGTGGTGCGGAGCGTTTCTACTCCGTAAAAAATGGCATTGAAGCACTCTCCGAAGGGGTTGATTTGATAGCGATACACGACGGTGTGCGCCCGCTTGCATCAAAGGAGATGATACTGCGTGCGGTAGCCTGTGCTGCCGAACACGGCTCGGCAATACCCGTTGTGGAGGTGGTTGATTCAATACGAGCCATTGAGGGCGATACCTCGCGCATCGTTCCACGCTCTTCACTACGCGCCGTGCAGACGCCACAAATCTTTTCAGCACCCACAATTCGGGCGGCATACGACACCTCTTTCAGCCCAGCGTTTACCGATGATGCGTCGGTTGTAGAGGCTATGGGCGAGAGTGTAACCCTCTGCGAGGGCGAGCGTTCAAATATCAAGATAACCACACCCGAAGATTTAACGATTGCGGAGGCTCTTTTGGAGAGCATTGAGGAGCGTAGAGCAGATGAATAAGGTCTATAAATATCGGTTGGGCAGGGGTGTTCTGTGGTCTTCGGCACTCTATATCGCGCTCTTTATCGGGCTTGCGGTGGCGTTGGCTCTCATCTATCAGGGCGGCTATATCTCGGCGTGGTTTATATCGCTGATTTTGGCTGTCTTGGCACTGATGTCGCTATC
>JAFXHB010000052.1 GCA_017536605.1 Alistipes sp. | reverse complement strand
GAGTGCACTGAGCAGAAGGAGAGCGGCGTTGCAGGTATGTCACGCTACGTAACCACCAAGAACAAGAAGAATACTCCCGATCGTTTGGAGCGTAAGAAGTACAATCCTTACTTGAAGCGAGTAACTTTACACCGTGAGATTAAGTAATTTTAACAAGTAGGTAAAGTATGGCAAAGAAAGTAGTTGCAACCCTTAAAACGGGTACCGCAAAGAAGTACACTAAGTGTATCAAGATGGTTAAGTCGGAGAAGACCGGTGCTTACGTTTTCCAGAGCCAGAACATTCTGGACGACGAGGAGATCAAGGCATTCTTCGCACAGAAATAATTGCATTAGTTGATTACAACTAATACAAAAGGCGACCGATTGGTCGCCTTTTGTGTTTATGGCATCACTTTCGTATAATCATATATGATAGCCTCACAAAATCCAATTAAATAGATAGCCCGAGATAACAATCAACAGCGTTACCACACCGAAGAAGATACCTATCAATCGCCAAGTCATCACCTTTTTGAGCATCGTGGCTTCCGGGATAGATAGCCCGATGATAGCCATCATAAAGGCAATAGCCGTTCCAAGCGGAATGCCCTTTGCCACAAAAACCTCAATGATGGGCACAATACCAGCTGCATTGGCATACATCGGCACTGCAAGCACCACAGCAAGCGGCACGCCCCACCAATTCTCTGCCGAGAGGTATTGCTCAAAGAAGCCTTCGGGTACATAGCCGTGCATCGTAGCACCAATACCGATACCAATCAGGATATAGAGTAAAACGCCTCGCACAATACCCCACGATTCACGAGTGATAGTAGGCAGTCGCTTGATGAATGGTGTTTTCTCTGCCTCCCATCGTTGGCTCTGCGCAGATGATTGTGCTTGTGCCGCTTGCACCCAATCGCTTAAATAGGGTTCAAGGTGCATACGGCTCAATATCAAGCCCGCAATCATTGACAGTAGCGTACCGCTCACAACATAAATAAGTGTTACCTTGACTCCAAACGAGCCGAGGAACATTGCCACCGCCACCTCGCTAACCAGAGGCGAGGCGATAAGGAATGTAAGTGTTACGCCCAACGGTATTCCTCCCTTGACAAAGCCGATAAAGAGTGGCACCGAGGAGCAGGAGCAGAACGGAGTAATGCCACCAAAGATAGCCGCCAAGAAGTAGTCCAAGCCGTAGAGCTTATGCGTAGCGAGATATTGGCGTAGTCGCTCAATGGGGAAGTAGGCATTGATAATACCCATCACAAAACTTATGCTGAAAAGCAGTATTATAATCTTGATGCTGTCGTAAAAGAAGAAATTGACAGCAGTGCCCAATGGTGTGGCGGCATCCAACCCGAAAATGCCATAAACCAACCAATCTGCAAAACTCTGTATCATACACCCAATAACTCCTTAATCTCCTTTTCACTTGGCACATAGCCCTTGATTTTCACCTCGCCATCAACCACTACGGCAGGGGTTGTGAGGATATTGTAGTTCATAATCTCCATAATATCCTCTACCTTGGTAAGAGTTGCCGTGATGTTGTTCTCCTTGATGACCTTTTCAATAACTGCGTAGGTTGTCTTGCACTTACCGCAACCCGTTCCTAAAACCTTAATATCCATAATTCCTAAATGTAAATTGTTAAACAATAATATATTCCGATTGCGATAAACAGTACGCCTACCCCTATATTGAGCCACCGTTGTATGGTCTGCATCTTACCATAGACCGCTCCAATCTGCCCTGCGCTGAATGCCAATATCCACGCTACAACAAGTACAGGCAAGGCGGTTGCAATGGCAAAGAGTATCGGTAACAGATAGCCCATCGACACGCTCGCCGACATCGGAATTAACATTCCGAAGTAGAAAACTCCGCTCGTCGGACAGAATGCCAAGGCAAAGAGTACACCCAACATCAACGCACCGAATCCGCCTCGTCGAGCAAGTCCCTCGCCTTTGCCTCCAAAGCCGAATGAGGGCAGATTTAGTCGGTTACCAAATAACATAAACAGACCGATAAGCAACAAGGCAGGTGGCAAAATCAACTCGCCATAGGTAGCTATAAACTTTTGAATACCGAATACGCTTGCTCCGCTCCGTAAGAGTGCAATCAGCACCACCCCAAGTAGCGTGTAGGCAATCGTGCGCCCCAGGGTATAGAGCAGACCCTGCACAAACACCCCTTTTCGGCTCTCGATATGCTTACCAATGTAGCCGATGGCTGCGATATTGGTAGCCAATGGACAGGGAGAAAGTGCTGTAAGCAATCCGAGAAGAGATGCCGTTACAGCCGGCGTTGTGGAACTATCCAACAGTGATTGTAACCACTCCATAGCGTTAGTTATTAAGCATTTCTGTTATTCTCGCAGATAAACCCTGCTTGAACTTATCGGGAGCGGTACGAGCATTGCCAAAGGCGAACTCCGTCAGATTTGTTGCTCTCTCCTTTCCGCTTTTGTCGTAATCTACGAGGATAAGCGATGACCAACTAACCTCGTATCGCTCGGCGAGAGCCTCCTCCTTGGTAATATCCACCGAGCTAAATACCAACTTACCGCTTTTTAACTGCTCGGCATAAGCCGCCTCTAACAACTCCTTGGTGTTCTTCTCAATCGCCATACAAGTAGCACAGCGTTGCGCTCCGTGGAAGTAGAGCACCTCAACAACATCTTTTTTAGTCTGCTGATTTTCAGCCACACTCTTGGTCTTGCCTCCCGAGCAAGCCACCATGCCCACGCATAGGGTAAGAATCAATAATACATTCTTCATTGCTTTCAATTTTACATTGTTTGTAATTTGTAGAATAACGAACACCATTTTTAAAAAAAGAGCTTTATTTCAAAGGCTCCATATGGATTCCTATATGTGTATCTTTTCCAAATTCATATTTGAGTCGTTTTTCAACTTCACTTGCCAACGAATGTGCTTCAGCAAGTGGAGTATTTCCATTCATCCT
>JAFXHB010000051.1 GCA_017536605.1 Alistipes sp. | reverse complement strand
TGTGGCGGAGGATTCCGAGGCGCAGTTCCGCTTCTGGGGTGGCGACAAGATGGCGGAGGTCGGTGGCAGGGGAAACCTTGCGAAACACTACCGCGAAACGTCGTTTTTTGGCATTGCAAATGTGTTGCGCAATCTCCGCACCGTACTCGGGCAAATCGACGAGTGCAAGCGCGATATCGAGGCGTTCAACCCTGATGTTGTGATACTTGTGGACTATCCAAGCTTCAATATGCGCATCGCCAAGTGGGCAAAGGCGCGTGGCACAAAGGTCTATTACTATATCGCCCCAAAGGTGTGGGCGTGGAAGGAGTGGCGAGTGAAGTCGATTCGCAAGTATGTTGATAGGCTCTACACCATCTTTCCGTTTGAAACAGAGTATTTCCGTTCGAAGGGCATTGAGCCCATATTCTGCGGAAATCCGCTGTGCGACTCGATAGCGCAATATAAGGCGACAATGCCTTCACGAGAGCAGTTTTTGGGCGAAAACGGACTTGACGAGCGCCCTATCGTGGCTCTGCTGGCAGGTAGCCGTGTTAGCGAAATCAAGGAGAATCTGGCGGATATGATAGCCATTTCGCGCAACTTCCCCGACTATCAGTTTGTAGTGGCTGCGGTGCCGTGGATTGAGCGCAAGTTGTATGAGAAGATTTTGAATGGCTCGTCGGTTAAGGTGGTCTGCGACAAGACCTACGACACGCTGATTTATGCCGAGGCGGCAATCGTAACTTCGGGTACAGCAACCCTCGAAACGGCACTGATGAATACACCGGAGGTAGTCCTCTACCACGTACCGAAGATATATGAGTGGTTGCGCCCTATCGTGCTGAAAATACCGTTTATTTCGCTTGTAAATATCAATCTCGGCAGGGAGTGCGTGCGTGAGATTGTGGTAAATAAGATAGATGTTGAGGCTGTGAGTGAGGAGTTGCGCTCCATATTGAAGGGCGGATCGGCACGCGAAAAAATGCTTGCCGACTTTGCCGAATTGCAGAAGATGATGGGTGGCGAGGGTTCGAGCCTTCGCACTGCAAAAGATATAGTTAAATCACTGAAATAGATGAAGATAGTTTGTATTGAGAATGCCCTGCATAGCGCAGATGACCTATATTTGACCGTGCGCTCCGACTCCTCGGTGCTGCGCAATAATGACGACTTCTATATACCCTCGTTCTCGCAGGATATGCGTTGCACGGTGGGCTACTATCTACGTGTTACGCGCCTTGCGAAGTGCATCAGCGAGAAGTTTGCCTCGCGCTGCTATGATGCTGTGGGTGTGGCGGTTGCCTTCACTGCACAAGATATTGTTGAGCGAAATTGTGCGCTCGGTAGACCTTGCGATGAGGCGTACTGCTTTGACAAGTCTATCGCCCTTTCGCCCGAAACTATTGCCCCCGATGCAGTGGCTAATGGAGTGCTTGATATAAAGATAGGTGGTGCGACAACGGCAAAAAACCTCTCCGATATTCACCTCTCGCTTGACAGTGCGCTTGCGCGTGCATCGGAATTGCTAACCTTGAAGACGGGCGATATTGTCTATGTCGCAGCAACACCTTCGTTGGCAAAGGTGGCGATTGGCGATAGGCTAGAGGTGTCGCTGAACGAAAAAACACTACTCAACTTCGCCGTCAAGTAGTGTTTCTATCCTAAAAATCTCTTTTAGAGTCCTGCAATCTTTTTAATCTCGTTGAGTTTGTTGAGTGCCTCCAACGGGGTTAAGGAGTTTATATCCAACCCCTTTATTTGGTCGCGTATCTGTATAAGCACAGGGTCATCAAGTTGGAACATAGAGAGTTGCACATCAGGCGTGCGTACCACTTCGGCTTGCTCGGCGACCTCCTTGGCAGAGAGTCGCTTTCCGCGCTTGCGGAGGTTGTCGCTTGGGGCGATGCCGCTGTTGCTGTACGCCTGTTCCAGAGCCTCCAAAATTGCCTTTGAACGCTCCACGATGGAGTGTGGCATACCCGCCAACTGCGCTACGTAGATACCGAAGGAGTGTTCCGTGCCTCCGCGCTCCAACTTTCGCAGGAATACCACCGTGCCGTCAATCTCCTTGACGGTGATGTGGAAGTTATGCACACGCTCGCAGATGCGCTCCATCTCGTTCAACTCGTGGTAGTGCGTTGCGAAGAGGGTGCGAGGCTTTGCGGGAGCGTTGTGGAGGTACTCAACCATCGACCACGCGATAGAGATGCCGTCGTAGGTGCTTGTTCCTCGTCCGATTTCATCAAGCAGAATCAGACTTCGTGGCGAAATGTTGTTGAGGATACTTGCCGACTCCAACATCTCGACCATAAACGTTGATTCGCCCTGCGAAATGTTGTCCGACGCACCCACACGTGTAAATATCTTATCCACAAGACCGATTTCGGCACTGCGAGCCGGCACGAAGGAGCCGATTTGCGCCATCAGCACTATGAGAGCAGTCTGTCGCAATAATGCCGACTTACCCGACATATTGGGTCCTGTGAGCATTATAATCTGTTGCGACTCGCTGTCAAGCAGGAGGTCATTCGGGATATACTCCTCGCCAAGACGCATCATCGTCTCAATCACGGGGTGTCGCGCCGCTTTGAGCGATATGCGAGTGGAGTTGTCAAGCGCGGGGCGCACATACTTACGCTCTATGGCGAGTTTTGCCATTGAGAGCAGAACGTCTATGCGTGCAATTATCTGTGCATTGCGCTGTAACTCACGCAGATACCCCGTAAGGTAGGCTATCAGTTCGTTGTAAATCTGCTGTTCGAGTTGCAGTACGCGCTCCTCGGCACCGAGAATCTTATGCTCGTACTCCTTCAACTCCTCGGTTACATAACGCTCGGCTGCTGCGAGTGTCTGTTTGCGAATCCACCCTTCGGGTATGCGCTCTTTGTGCGTGTTGCGCACCTCAATATAGTAGCCGAATACGTTGTTGTAACCTATTTTGAGCGACGGAATACCCGTTGCCTCAATCTCGCGCTCCTGTATGGAGAGGAGAATACTCTTTCCGTGCTTTATTATGCGTCGCAGGTCGTCAAGTTCCGCCGATACACCGTCGGCTATGATGCCTCCCTTCTGTATCTGGTTTGTCGCAGGGTCGGGGTATATGGTGCTTTCGATGCGCTTGCGCACGTCGCATAGAGGCTCAATCTTCGCGCCCGCAAGGTGCATTATGTCAATGTCGGAGGAGTCGAGTACGGCACGCAGCAACTCTATTGCCGCAAGCGAATGTTTGAGTTGTACCATCTCGCGTGGCAATATGCGTAGCGAGGCTATGCGCGAGGCAAGACGCTCAATATCGCCGATGTGCGCTATATGCTCCGATGCACTCTCGCGGAGGTCCTTGTTCTTGACGAATGCCTCCACCATATCCTGACGCTCGGTAATCTTTGCTATGTCGAGTATCGGCATCGCTATCCACCTCC
>JAFXHB010000050.1 GCA_017536605.1 Alistipes sp. | reverse complement strand
AGCAGACAGGTGGCAAGCAGGCACTTTCGTCAAAGGAGAGTGCAGATCGTTTGCGTGAGTTCTTCGCGCAGGCTGTGCCTGACTACGACCGCGAGCGAGTTCACGCCTCCGACATTAAGAAGGCTGTTCAGTGGTTCAACCTCCTTGTTGAAGCAGGCTTCACAGAGTTCAAGTTGCCAGAGGAGTAGGACCAAGAGGCAGAAGAGCAAAAGACGGTATAATAAAAAGACTTCTGACAAAGAGAGCGTGTCTAAACTTGTTAGACACGCTCTCAAACGTTATTAACTTATAGAGTGTAAAGTTTGCTATGCTGCATCAAAGTACTCTGCAAGTCTCTTTGCATCGTCATAAGAGTAATGCCAAGCGATGCCGTAAACCAGATTCTCCCACTCTTTCTGCAACGCCATAGTTTTGTCCCAATCGGTGCTATTGCGAGCTTTTCTTGCGTACTCGTGAGCCAAGTTTTTGAGAGCTGCATAGTATGCAGTGTTATAGAGCTTCTTATAGAGACCGCTGTACTCGCTTGGAAGAGTTGCGATATAGATGCTTGTCTCTTTCTTCAATTTGCTTTCAGTGCTCTTCCAGCTATTGTCGTCTTTTGCTCTTTTAACATAGATAGAGACTTTTTGCGAGCCAAACACCTCTGCCTGCTTTTTGATGCTCTCTGTGTAGATTTCATTGAAGATTACCTGATAGTCGCTCAACAGACTTGCTCGATACTTGGTTATCTCCTCTTTAAGAGCGGCAGCACCAGCCTTATCTCCTGCGCTCATAATATTTGCGGTTTGTTGTACAAACTCATTTGTACGAGCCTTGATAGGAGAAACAAGCAACGAGTCGTTCATTTTTGCAAAGGCCTCATTGAACTTCGCGGTATCCTCCACCGACAACTCGGCAACATAGGCGTCCATCTCGGTTTTGAGTGCGCTGTAACCAGCCTCATCTTGTGTTTTTGCAAGTTCTGCAATTTGTTGAGCATACTTCTCGGCCTTTTGAGTTACGCACGAAGCCATCAAAAAGGCGCAAGCCACAACTGCGATAAAAGTTAGTTTTTTCATAGTTTTGTTTGATTTTAGATGTTTAACGGTGCAAATGTAAGCAAAAAAGGAGTGGTATATCACCTCCTCCTTGGCTCTTTTGTGGCTCTTTTATACTCTGGCTAAATGGGCTATTTTGACAGCGACTCTTTGTAGAATTTCCTATCAAGTTTACCATTATATGTGCGGCGAATTGACTCTACAAATTCGTAATATGTTGGCACTTTGTATGGTTCAAGCAGCGATTTGATATGTCTTGCTACGGTCCGTGCATTTGGCTCGCAACCTTCGCGTGGTACCGCCAACAACTTCAATACAGTGCCAATAACAGGGTGGGTGGCAGCGATGCAGATGCAGTCCTGAATCTCTGGGTGCGAAGCGGCCGCCGACTCAACCTCCGTAGGATCAACCTTAAAGCCCCCCATATTTATCACATCGCCCTCACGACCTCGGATATGTACCATACCGACTTCGTCTATGTAGCCCAAATCGGAGGTGTGTATCTTGCCATCTTTCAGCACCTTGCGGGTATTCTCCTCGTCGCCTACGTATCCAAGCATCAGGGTATCGCCCGACACGATGATGTTACCCTCCGACGAAATATCCACCTTGGAGGTCTTCAACGGATAGCCGACACAACCCTCAATATGCCGTCCATCATTGAAGTCGTAGGTACATACTGCACCCATCTCTGTCGCTCCGAGCGTGTTGTAGAGGCGCGAATTTGGTAGAGCCTTGCAGAGTTGCTCCATATCCTGCTTGGTTATGGGAGCCGCCCCTGTCTCAATAAAACTTATCTTATCGCTCGCTTGGCATAGTTTGTCGTATGCCAATTGCAGAAGAAGATGAATGCTTGCAGGTACAAGGAATGTAGCGAACTTCTTGAATGGCAAGTTAAGCGTATCAAAGAGTGTGTTCACATCTCTCAAACCGTCAAGAATAGATATTGCTCCACCAACGTTTAGTGTTGGGTGTAATTTCAGTAGCGAAGCGATATGGTTTAGCGGACCGCTGATTACAAAGAGCAGATCCTCCGAAAACGGCATTGTCGCGAGGAAATTCTCGGTACAAGCGTCCAATGCCCTTACGGGGAGCATTACACCCTTTGATTTGCCGGTAGTGCCCGTAGTGTAGAGTATATCGTATGTCGCCTCGTCAAATTCGCACGACTCAACCTCTTGCTTGATTGTGAGTAGAGCCGCCTCTGGAATTTTACTCTCCAATGGTACAGTTATCGCGTTGGCGCAATGCACTGCGCAATATGTGATTATAAACTCAACACTCTGCGTAGTGCGGAAGACGTATGGACGATGTGGGCGCAATCCCGAACTCTGCAACTGCACCTTTCGCTCCTCAATCATCTGCCATAGCGTTGAGTAACTGATAAATTTTTCTCCTTCAACGACAGCGACTCTGTCGGGCGAAGTGTGCGCAAAGCGACGAATACTCTCTTCTAAATACATTGTTGCGGAGTGATTTAGCGGTTCTCAATCTTCGTTTGCACCATCGTTACGATGGAGTCAAGCGACTTGAAATTCTTTGGTGTGATATCCATTGAGTCAAACGAGATTTTGTACTCTTCGGACAAGATGGCAAAGATTGTAACAATGCTTACAGAGTCCAACTCTCCAAAGAGGAAATCCTCCTCAAAGTCCACAGCCGGAAGGGCTTCGGATAGAAGTGTATATATTTTATCCCTCATATATGCAGTAAATTTTAACTCAAATAATACTCTTTATCTTTTGAATAACTCCTTGCTATCAACCGCATAGGCATATATTCCGAGGAGCAGTTCTCGCACCTCTTCGCGGTTGAATTGCGGGTCAATCTTGGCTTCGCACTCCTCTACATAGGTCAAAAATCGTTGTTTCTCCTCTGCGGTGTAGTGAGATGCGTAGTGGTCGGAGTGGCTCAACATATCGTGTGCTATGTAGTTGTTCGGCCATAGGCGGTAACTGCTACACACTCGTTGGTCAATAATGCCGGCAATAGTCTTGTTAAACTCATTTGATGTAAGGTCGGCATAGGGGGCAATCTCCTCTTCGGTCAGAGGTGTGCAAATCTCAAAATGTACCCGTCCTTTATGACCTGTGATGCCCGACAAGATGCTCTCCAAGTCCTCGTTCTCTCTCTTGACGTATGTCTGGCGACGACTAATATACAACTCGCACACCTTCTGCACACAGCACGGCTCCCATTCGTAGGAGACGGCTATCGGAGTGACGTTGAGGTCTGCAATGGAGTTGATGTTTGATTTTGGACAACTCATTCGGAACATATTTATTATACCTTGGTCGGTGCGGTCCACGCCATCTTTCGTACGTCCGTTGCGCTGTGCTATCCACGCAGACTCCCCCTGCTCGGTTATGATATGGCGCATATATTCGGATAGGTGTACCGAGGCTCGGTAGAAGTCGCGCAGGTTGCTACTTGGTCGCTCTACGCGGAACATCTTGTTAGATTTGCCGATGTCGATTACAAGTTCATTGCACATCAGATTTGCTCCGAATGTTATCTGGTTTGTCGGCAGGTCGTGGTCCATCAAGATATTCTGCAACAACGAAGCGTCTAACATAATATCGCGATGGTTTGAGACAAAGAGGTAGCCTTTATCGTTGGCGATATTCTCAACACCTCCGAAGGTCATCTCGGTAATGGAGGTGTCGATAATTCGCTGATTAACCCTGTGCATTATTTGGTGTTGGAAGCGATAAGTATCTCCTGTTGCGATTAACTTCTCGCGAGCAGTTTGAGTATCAAGTTCGGGGAAGACGAATGATGCAATAATCGCAAATAGCGGACTCTCCGCAATGCGTTGCAGAGCCTCCGGCACCTCGGAGTCGTAGTACGGGCGTATATCGTCAAATCTATTGCTTATCATCGTCAAGTTTGTTTATCTTGTTCAACACATAATTTCTACCGAGTATGACTTCGCTGGTGTTTATTGCAGTGAGTGGAACTCCGCAGAAGCCGTGTACATTGCAGTTTTGTCCTGTGAATAGGAGGTTTTTAATCTTGGTTACAACAGGTACTTGCGATAATAATATATTGTTGCAATCCTTTGAATATCCGCACATTGCACCCTCCTTTACATTGTAGTAGTCGCGTATTGTCAGAGGCGAAGCGGCATTTATATCCTCAATATAACTGCGGAAATCGGGATATATCTCCTCGATGCGCGATAGTAACTCCTCTGTACGCTCTCTCTTCCACTCTTCGTACTCTTTGCCACGCTGCCCGACACGCGTATTCTCCCACCGTTTAACTTTGTCCCAAGTCATTGGGGCGGTAATAATCATCTTCGTAGAGAACTCCCCTTGTTCAATATCGGGAGGCGTCATATAGAGAAATCCCAATGGCCACTTCCACTCCTCTCGCCCAAAGTTCCAAATCTCGTCGTACCTACTCATATAGTATCCCGAATGGTTCATATAACGGAAGGTGTTTGGTTTGAGTTTGATGTTCAACGTGAATGCCGAATATGAGTTTGGAATCTCCCTCAATCTGTTTGCATAGGCCTTCGGAAATACCGAAGGGTCATCAAATAGCGCAAGTAGCGAACAAGGGTGTATCGCCGAGATGTAGTAGTCCGCCGAGAAGAGTCTGCCTTTACGAGTCGTAACACTCGTAATAAGTCTATCTTGGGTTGCGATATGCTCTACGCCGTCATTCGTTACAACCTCTCCTCCGCGCTCTACGATAGAGTCGCGCAAGGTTTCGGCAAAGCGATAACTTCCACCTGCAAAACGGCTTGGTCCGTTGATATATAAGACACTTATCAGGGCGTGAATATATGCGGGAGTCATATTCTCGCGTCCTGCATATAGGGGGTTCATATATGCCAATACGGCTGTGAGTTTACTGTCTGTAATATACTTGCCGATAAATTTATTTGCCGCCATCATAAAGTCGTCGGAATGTACCGCGATATAGTCATTTGACGGGCGTAGGAAGAAGAGGTCTAACTCTTCAACGATGTCGTAGATTGCCTCTACATACCTTGCGAGGTTCTCCCGCTGGTCTGGAAACTCCTCCGCCAACCTATCTACAAAGGTCTCTTTGCCTTGCGATATATGGTAGGTCTTTTTGTCTTCGGCAAAATATAGCGTGTCAATAACGTCATCATCAACATCTTTGATATGAATCTTCTCCGTAATTCCTATGTAGTCGCATATACGGCGAATGTTTCCTCCGGGGCGCATACCTCCTATTACGTGCATACCGGTATCAAACACCTCCCCAAAGCGCGTGAAACTCTGCAATCCACCTCCTATGGTTGCATTCTTCTCTATCACAGAGACCTTAATGCCCTCCTTCGCCAGAATAGCACCTGTGAACAGTCCGCCCAATCCACCGCCTATGATAACTGCACTCTTTGTCATATCTACACGCTTAACTCCTTTATCTGTTTGTACATCTTCTCGGCTGACACCAACTCACTACACGTAACAATCGTACCTACGATAACGCCCATTATGCCGTGAGAATTGACGTTCTGTCCGGCAAGAAGCAGATTCGGTATCTTGGTGCGATATGGCACTCGCCCTGCTGCTCCGAGATTTACATCTTTAACTACGCCATACATCGAGCCGCCCTCCGTACCCGTATAGTCAAGATAGGTGAGTGGGGTAGAGGTGAAGTAACACTCTATCGCAGTCGTAAATCCGGGGTGGTGCTTCTCCACTTCGGCAATTAACTTTAAGGCGTGCTGACGTTTGAACTCCTCATACTCCTCACCACGTCGCCCTATTGTGCTACCTTGCCACTGTGCAACGTCTGCCATATTCATATACGATATAAGAACGCCACTCTTTGCATATTGGGGTGTTCCTTTCTCGCACATATGCATATAGAGGAATCCCTTTGGCCACTCCTCGTCGGTGTAATTCTCGCAGTTCCAAGGTGAGTTGGTTGCGTAACCGTAGTAGTTGGTGTTCATATAGGGCATTGCTCCCTCCTTGAACTTCAAATAGACTGCAAAACACGACGTTGTCTGCGGAATGTTGCATATACGGCTTCTGAAAGCAGGACGAATAAGTTTTGTCTCCAACATCTCCAAGAGTCGGTTGGGGTGAATGGTGCTGATGACGTAGTCTGCACCGTAGAAGACCTCGTCGTCGGTAATAACACCTATGGCTTTTGTGTCATTACAACACACCTTCGCGACACGCTTGCGTGTCAGTATCTCTCCACCCATCTGTCGTATATTCGTGGCAAGAATGGTTGCTATTGCATCGCTACCGCCCTCTATACGGAACGAACTATTGTTGTAGAAGTCCATAATATAGGCGTGCTGCGAGAACGGGGTTTTATCCAACTCGGCAGCATATAGCGGCAAGTCGCCTACAAGCGCATTTTTCAGCAACTCGTCCTTGAATATAGAGTCCATAACGCTATTTATAGATAGCGAATGGTATGAGGTGTCGGCAAAGGTGTCGCGTTGTTCCGATGTCAGAGAATTGAGCGTAGATGACTTTGCAATTTTATCAACAATGTTGAGATACTTGACCAAGGCATCTCTCTCCTTTGGGAAGTAACCGGCAAAACGCTCCAAGAACGGCTCTCTGCCATTTGGAAAACGGAATATGTCGCCCGCCAACGACACGGTATTGTACCCATCGCTATCAAGTGCGCTCAACGTTATGTTGTCCAATATCCCGAAGTAACGCATTATTTGTCCTATCGTTTGGTCGGGTTTTGCCGAGCCGATAAAGTGCATACCTGTCTCAAATTTTGCCCCCTTGCGGGAGAAACATTGCAGGCAGCCACCTATCTGCACACCCTGTTCGAGAATGGTTACATCGTACCCATTTCGTTGCAGGATATATCCGCACGTCAGACCCCCAAATCCGGAACCTATGATGATGATTTTAGACATTTTGCTCTATTCGGTTTGCAAGTTTTGCATACTCCTCTTTATAGTATTGTCGCATACGTGATGTGCGTGCCATTAACGTATCCCCGTATGACTTGAACTCTTCTGGCGAGATACGCTTACATATCTCCAAGTGCATCGGCCATCTTCGCAATACGCGCCCGTGTTTTGGTAGAGCCTTTCCTGAACCATACAGCACCATCGGTGTAATATCCAAGTTTAACTCCTCTGCAATATGGAAAGCCCCCTTGTGGAAGCGACCTATCTCTCCATTTTTAGAGCGAGTACCCTCCGGATATACCGCTATGTGATAACCCCTCTCGACCAACGACTTTAATTGAGGCATAATGGCTTCAACGCCTCGTGATGCAGGTAGATATTCGGCATTACGTATGGTGTAGCGATAGACAGGATTGTTCCACACCCAATCGGCGGTTAGAACGATAAGTTTTGGTGTCTGTGCAAGCATCGGCATCAAATCAAGATGCGATTGGTGATTGCATATTATTACAGATGGTTTGTCAAATGTTTCGTTCAAAGGGTTGCTTTGGGTGTACTTTACGCCCGGAATTTTGTGATAGAGCAGTATAAAGCGTGCCGAGAAGTTTAACAATCGGTGAAGATTGTAGCGTTTTCGCTCGGTTATCTTGCCGATAAGCAGATAGATATGCGTCAATGGTGCCATCACACATATCGTGAAGAACAAAAAGATGAATAACGCATACACTGTACGCAACAATGTAATGATTGCACGAATAACTTTAAGTGGCAGACCATATACCACAGCAAGACCGCACAATATAGTGTTTAGTAGGAATATACGTGCAAAATCTGCTATTGGGCGGAAGTGCGAAACTCTCTCTTCGCGTGAGGGGTAGAAGACCCTTATCGGCGCCGACACAATATCTACTCCGTGCCAAGATGCAAAGACCATCAACTCCAACTCCGCCTCGTAACGTGATGTCAGTAGCGATAGTCCGCGCAGTTTTTTTAGCGGATAGAGTCTATATCCTGTTTGTGTATCTTTGAGATAGTGCCAAGTCTGTATAGCAAACCAAAAGTTGCTGAATGAATTTGCGAACTTACTCCCCGTACTTCTGT
>JAFXHB010000049.1 GCA_017536605.1 Alistipes sp. | reverse complement strand
CCCTTTTCAAACTTATTGTTTAACTTAAAAACCAATTAGTTATGAAAAGGATTTTTTCTTTCTTAACAGTAGCATTGTGTGCTACAAGCGGAGTCGCGGCGCAGCAAACCGACTCCATCTCGATGTATCAACACATTCAACAAATTGAGGTTACGGCGGTACGAGCGAAGGGTAGTACTCCAATCGCCCACTCTAACCTTACGCGCGAGGAGATTGAGGAGCGAAACTATGGTGAGGATATTCCCTCGTTGCTCTCAACATTGCCTTCGGTGGTAGTTGCCTCCGAGAGCGGCACGGGTATAGGTTCGACCTCGCTGCGAGTGCGTGGTACTGATGCTACACGTATAAATGTTACGATGAATGGCGTTCCGATGAACGATGCCGAGACTCACTCGGTCTATTGGTACGACACTCCCGACCTCGCTTCGGGCGTAGGCTCATTGCAGTTGCAACGCGGTGTCGGCACATCTTCGGCGGGTACAGGAGCGTTTGGTGCATCTCTGAATATGACATCGGCTCCGCTATCATCAACATTTGCGGGCAGGGCATCGCTCTCGTATGGCTCGTATAACACAGCCAAGCAGGAGATATCTCTCTCGTCGGGACTCCTTGGCGGACATTGGGCTGTGGAGGGACGTTTATCGCATATCTCCTCGGACGGATATGTTGATAGGGCCTCCTCGCAACTCGGCTCATATATGTTGCAAGCGGGATATTATCACGGCAGTACGATGGTGAAGGCGTTGTCCTTTGGTGGCGTAGCAAAGGTCTATCTGGCATATACGGGTATCGACAGTTCGATGCTTGAAACCAATCGTCGCTACAATCCGGAGGGCGAAATCGTTATTGACGGCGAGGTTGTCGGCTACTACGACGACCACACCGACAACTATCTTCAACTTAATAATCAACTCATTGTTAATCATCGTTTTAATGACCGTTGGAGCATAAGTGCTACGGCGCACTATACCTACGGCAACGGCTTCTATCGCAACTATAAGAACGACCAGAAGTTGGCGAAATACGGCATTGCGCCGATAGATGTTGCAGGTGTAATGGTGGCGCGAACAAATCTTCTCCGTAAGAAGGATATGCGCAACGACTTTGGTGGTGCGCTCTTCTCGGCGGCATATACCTCAAAACGGTTGTCGCTTACGATGGGAGCATCGGCTTCGCTCTACGACGGAGTACATTTCGGTACTATATCCGACCTTGTTGAGGCTCCCGACTTTGCTACTACGGAGTATTATCGCAACTACACCTCAAAGTGGGATATATCTTGCTATGTGAAGGCAGATTGGGAGGTCGCGAAGGGGCTAAATCTCTTTGCCGATATGCAGTATCGCCACATTACCCACCGCATTTCGGGTGTAAATGATAACTTTGACGATACGACGGGTGCGATGCAACGTCTTGATATCTTGCGCCACTACGACTTCTTTAATCCGAAGTTGGGCATACACTATACCCGCAAGGGACACTCCGCCTATATCTCGGCAGCAGTTGGACAGAAGGAGCCGACACGAAATAACTTTACGGATATACGCGAGGGAGAGTACCCTCGTGCCGAGAAGATGCTTGACGTGGAGGCTGGGTATAACTACTCTTCAAGCGTTGTGGAGGCGGGTATAAACCTATACTATATGTTCTATCGCGACCAACTCGTGCAGACGGGCGAACTCTCCGATACGGGCGAATTGCTCTCGCGTAACGTGCCGGATAGTTATCGTCGTGGTATAGAGTTGCAGTTGGCAGTGAGGGCTACCAAATGGCTGACGATTGGCGGAAATGCAACATTTAGCCAAAACCATATCAAGAACTATGTCGATTATATTGACGGCACAGCGTTTGAGCGCGGACGTACCACGATAGCCTACTCGCCTTCAATTACAGCCCTTGCCTATGCGGACTTCCATATTAAGGGCTTCGGCGCGGTATGGACTACGCGATATGTGAGCAAGCAGTATCTTACCAATGGCGAGTACGAGGACTTGACACTCCCACGATATACGGTCAGCGACCTTGACCTCTCATATACGCTCCGCACAAAAAAGGTTGAAAAGGTGCGTTTTGGTGTCAAAATTAAGAACATCTTGAACGCCAAGTATTGCGCAAGTGGATATGGTGGCTCGTGGTTGGAGGGTGCAACCCTTGCCGAGCGTAAGTCGTGGGCTTGCTATTTCCCGCAGGCGACAATAAATGCCTTGGCAAATGTAACCATCAACTTTTAGCGACATAACTTTGCCGGTGGGTACAACTTCCGAAATAATTTTGTAATTTTGTGCGGATAGAATAGGTAAACTATGAAGCAGAAAAAATCAAAACGAGCAAAGAGTGGTAAATCGGCATTTAGTGATCGTGCCGGATTTATCGTCAATCTCTTCCGAGAGATGCCGGATAAACGCTTTACGTTGAAATATCTTGCTGCCGCATCGGGGGGAGCAGACCGAGATGGTCGCGACCTTACAAAACATATTCTTGATACGCTGCTTGAACAGGGCTTTATTGAGGACGAGGGGCGTGGAAAATACCATTTAAGCCGCAGTCGTATGCCTCGCTATGAGGGTGTGGTTGATATGTCGGCATCGGGGGCGATGTATGTGCAGTGCGAAGGCGAGGTGAGCGATATATTTATCCACCAGCGCAACACCCGCAACGCCCTTGACGGCGACAGGGTAGAGGTCGTTGTTACCCACACCTCGCGCAATGGTGCTCGTGAGGGCGAGATAACGAAGATTCTTTCACGCTCGCAACGATGCTATGCAGGTAGGGTAGCGAGTATCACACGCTCAATGATTGTTGTTGTGCCCGATTCGCGCAAGATGCCTTACGATATATCGCTTTCGCGCAAGATCTACCCTACACTTAACGAGAATGATAAGGTGGCGGTGCGTGTAACCGATTGGCGCGATGGGGACCGTATGCCGCAAGGCGAGTTGGTTGATGTGCTTGGCGTGTCGGGTGATAACGATGCCGAGATGCACGCCATACTGCTTGAATATGACCTCCCTTATAAGTTTGAGGCGGAGATTGAACGAGCAGCCAAGGCGATAGATGGCACGATTACAGAGCGTGATCGCGCCGAGCGACGTGATATGCGCGATGTGCCGACGCTGACGATTGACCCTGCCGATGCGAAGGACTTTGATGATGCTCTCTCGCTACGTTCCATTGGAAAAGATGTGTGGGAGGTTGGCGTGCATATTGCCGATGTTACCCACTACGTTCTTCCCGACACGACCATTGACGACGAAGCGGTGGAGCGTGGTACTTCGGTCTATTTGGTGGATAGAACGATCCCGATGCTGCCGGAGAGGTTGTGCAACGAGTTGTGTTCACTGCGTCCGCACGAGGAGAAGTTATGCTTCTCGGCGATATTCCATATTGACGAGAAGGGTAAGGTCTTGCAGGAGTGGTTTGGACGTACGATAATATACTCCGACAGACGTTTTACCTACGAGGAGGCGCAACAGATTATCGAGTCGGGCGAGGGAGAGATGAAGAGTGAGGTTTTGACGCTGCACCGCCTTGCGCAGGTGCTTCGCAAGGAGCGATACCGCAAGGGCGCAATCTCCTTCTCGCGCCGTGAGGCGAAGTTTCATCTTGACGAACAAGGACGACCTACGGGTGTCTATTTCAAGGTGCAACGTGAAGCAAATCAACTGATTGAGGAGTTTATGCTCTTGGCAAATCGCCGTGTTGCAGAGTTCTGTGCGAGGGCTCACGGCAAGGAGCGTACGATGATATTCCGTGTTCACGACACTCCGAATAGCGATAAGTTTGAGCGTTTTCGCTCCTTTATTCTTCGCTTCGGACATATCTTCCGTTCGCCACTGAATAAGGAGAATGCTGTGGCGAAGGAGTTGAACAAGTTGCTCGCTTCAATCAAGGGTAAGCCGGAGGAGAATGTCGTCTCCACACTCGCGATACGCTCAATGGCGAAGGCGGTCTATACGACGGATAATATCGGACACTACGGACTTGCCTTCCCATACTACACCCACTTTACATCGCCAATACGCCGTTATCCGGATATGATGGTGCATCGTCTGTTGCAACGCTATCTTGACGGCAAACGCTCGGCAGATAAAGAGTTCTACGAGCGACGTTGTGTACACTGTTCGGAGCGAGAGGTGGTGGCGGCCGAGGCGGAGAGAGCCTCCATCAAGTACAAGATGGTCGAGTTTATGGCCGATAGAATTGGCGAGGAGTTTGACGGACATATATCCGGTATGAATGAGTGGGGTATATGGGTTGAGTTGGAGAACTCTATTGTTGAAGGAATGGTCTTGATGCGCGATATTGAGGGCGACTACTATCAGTTTGACGAGGAGCGTTACGAGGTCTATGGACACTCTACGGGCAAGGTCTTTACCCTTGGCGACAAGGTGCGTATCAGGGTTAAGAGTGCCGATTTACGTCGTCGCCTGCTTGACTTCGAGTTTGTTAATCATTAGTGTTGTAGAGCAATGGATTTGAAACTTGTTTTGCAGATTGTCGGCGTAGTCCTCGGACTCTTGTATCTATGGTTGGAGTACCGCGCTAATATCTGGCTCTGGGTAGTTGGGGCAATTATGCCTATGGTACACGGAGTTCTCTACTTTGAGTCGGGGCTATATGCCGATAGTGCGATGCAGTGTTACTATGTGTTGGCAGGTATATATGGTCTGATCGTGTGGTTAGTTGGCAAGCGACGCAAGGGTAATAGACTTGAAATAGGACACACGCCACTACGACTTGTTCTTCCGCTGGTGTTGATGTATGCGGTTGCCTTTGCGATAATCTACTACGTCTTGGTACACTTTACGGATAGCACTGTGCCACTATGGGACGCTATGACTACGGCGTTGTCGATGGTGGCGATGTGGATGCTCTCGCGTAAGTATGTGGAGCAGTGGCTTGTATGGCTCGTTGTTGATGCCATAACGGTAGGGCTCTACATCTACAAAGGAATCCCTTTGACCGCAGGTTTGTATGGTCTTTATACTATTCTTGCCGTCGTGGGGTATTGCCGTTGGCGAAATAGCATAAAAGGTTAGCGATAGAGGACTAAAAGTTCTTTGAGCGTTTGGTTATCATTGTTTGTACCCTCTCGGCACGATACTTGCCGTAGGATAGGGTGTTAAACATAAAAACTATACGCTATGAAACGAATTTTACTCACACTCGCCATTGGCGCGATTGTTCTTGGAGGTCTGTTTGCTTGTGGCGAGCAGGCTAAATGGAACCGAGAGGAGCGACAGGCTATGCGCAACCTCCTACGCGACTATCGTAAGATGGTCTATCTGGACGACTTAACCGAAGCGGAGTATATGCTCTTTACGGACAGAGTGATAAACTCTATGGAGAGGGTGTATCCCGTATATACTGCTCTGGTAGAGATGCCGGCGGTGAATGATACGGTGCAGGTATATGTTGTTACCGCGATTGTTGAGCAACTTGATGCCGACGCAAGCAATATGCGCCACCTCTATCCGTATCGCGATTTGGTGGCGGCAAATATCTTGCCCGACGGATTGAGCCGCGCCGAGCAAAACACATTCTATCAGTGCTTTGCCAATAGTGTGGATAACACCTACTCCGACGTTGCACAACTTGTAAATGCGATGCTTGCCGATACGCTTCCGTCGTCGCAGATAGCACAGATGCAGGCGGCGTGTGCCAACTCGCTCTTCAATTGGAGCGTTACGGAGATTATTATGGAGGATTAACAAAAGGATAATATCAAGTGCAAATAGCGCAGTGCCACGTGTGGTGTTGCGCTATTTTCGTATTTTGAAGATTATAACACTGCTCGCGCTCTAAAAAAGAGCAGTTTTTAACTAAAAACTGAAAGTTTTTACTATCTTTGTAAATTGATAATTGTACGATTATGAATTTTACAGAGATAAAAGAGCGATTGCAACAGGTGTTGCAGATTGTTGAAGAGAATGGAGGTGCAACTCAACTCTCTGATTTAGAACGTGATTTGGTGTTATGCAACCTTCGTGATGTCTATTCGGCTTTGCGCTTTGGTGCAGTAGAGCCGGCAAAGGTAGATGCCAATATAGAGGAGCCAAAGGCGACAGAGGTGGTTGTTGAGGTGAAAGAGGAGCCAAAGGTGGCGGTAGTGGCAGAGGAACAACCAAAGGTTGTTGAGGTTGCTCCACAGCCGAAGGTTGAGCCTGTTGTTGAGATTGCCCCTGAACCAATCGTGGAAGAGGTCGTAGAATCTGCTCCGCAACCCGTTGTTGAGGTAGAGCCGATTGTAGAGGAGCCCGTTGAGGCGAAGCCTGTGGTTGAACCTGTGGTTGAGGAGGAGCAGCCCGTTGTAGAGGAACCAAAATCGGTAGATAGCGAAGTGGCAGCGTTGAAGACGCGTAAAAGCGCAATGTACGCTCTCTATGAAGAGGGCGCGACAATGCCGACCTTGGGCGATACATTCGGCGAAAAGAGGGCGTTGGCCGACACGATAGCAGCACCGAAGGGTGTCGCAGAGAGCCGACAGATTGAGTCGTTGGCGAGCGCGATAGGGGTGGCAGACCGCTTTATGTTGATTCGTGAACTCTTTGACAATGACGAGGAGGCGTACCGTGGTGCGATTGAGCAACTTGACACTATCGGCTCGTTTGATGACTGCGTGGTCTATATCGCCGAGAACTTCTCGTGGCGAGCAAACTCCGAAGGTGCAAAGTATATGATGGAACTCCTCCAACGTAAGTATAACGCATAACAGAAACAGATGTCAAAACTCTATATAGTACCTACACCGATAGGTAATCTTGAAGATATAACCCTTCGTGCCATACGTGTCTTGAAGGAGGTTGATTTTATCCTTGCCGAAGATACTCGCACAAGTGCCGTGTTGTTAAAACACCTCGGCATTGAGAAGCCGTTGCGCTCGCACCACAAGTTCAACGAGCACGCAACTGTTGAGATGGTTGCCAATGCGATAGCCGAAGGTAAGGAGGTGGCGTTGATCTCCGATGCGGGTACTCCCGGTATATCCGATCCGGGCTTCCTGCTGGTGCGTACCTGTGTTGAGCGAGGTATAGAGGTTACGACCCTGCCGGGTGCTACGGCGTTGATTCCTGCGGTGGTGCAGAGTGGTTTTCCGTGTGATAGATTCTGCTTTGAGGGCTTCCTCCCGCAGAAGAAGGGACGTATGAAGCGTATTGAGGCGTTGGCAGATGAGGAGCGAACAATAATACTCTACGAGTCGCCATTCCGTGTCGTGAAGGCGTTGGAGCAGTTGGGTGAGGTACTCGGTATGGAGCGAGAGGTTGCCGTATCGCGTGAGATTACCAAGATGTTTGAGGAGAGTGTTCGCGGAACTATTGGCGAGGTTGCGGAACACTTCCGCCAGCACGCACCGAAGGGGGAGTTTGTGATAGTTGTGGCGGGACGCTCTACGAAACGAAATAATAGAGATGCCGATGAGCGCGAAGAGTAAGGAGTACGGATTGGAGGTAAAGGTTACACTGCTGTGGTGGCTTTGTCGTGTGGTGGCAGCACTTCCACGATGGGTGCGCTATGGTATGCTTGTGCCATTTGTTGCCTTTTTATTCCGCAGTATTATCCACTATCGCCGTGTGGTGATTCTTCGTCAATTACAAGCCTCATTCCCGTCATATAGCGAGAAGCAGATTGAGGATATCTGCCACCGCTACTACAACCACTTGGCAGAGATGGTGATTGACACGCTGTCGCTCGCGGGACTGAACGACAAGAAGCGTGCGCAGAGTACGGAGTTTGTCCTGCCCGATGACTTTCATCAGAGCATTGAGGGGCGTAATGCGGTGGTGCTGACCTCTCATTATGGACTGTGGGAGATTGCCTATAACCTATACCTGCAAACGCCGAAGCACACTATCGCGGTGGCATATCGCCCACTCTCTAACAAGGTTATGGATAGGCTCTATCTGCGGTTGCGAGAGAATCGTTCGGTGGCATTGGTATCAAGTCAGCAGTTTATGCGATACTATGTAGCGCATAAAGATGGGGTAGAGGGTAAGAATGTTATTGTAGGACTGATTTCAGACCAGAATAGCCCATACCATCGCGGTTGCTGTTGGCACAACTTCTTGAATCACGACACACTCTTCTTTGATGGTGGCGAGCAGCTGGCATTGAAGTTTAAGTTGCCCGTATATTACTTGGAGTTGGAGCGCGTGAAGGCGGGACACTACCGCCATAAATATACGCTGATATATGATGGCGTGGAGGAGGTTGCTCCACACGAGATTACGGAGCGATATGCGCGATGCTTGGAGCGTACGATTGTGGCGAAACCGGAGTATTGGCTCTGGTCGCATATCCGCTGGAAGAATAGACCGAGTCCGGAGCGCGAGGAGAAGTTTTACAACAACTATAAGAGCCTATAAATAGAGTGAGGAGCGCGGTAGTCATACTAAATTGGAATGGTCTGCAACACTTGCAGCACTATCTCCCTCGTGTCATTGCAACAACACACGGGGCGGATATTGTTGTGGCTGATAACGGCTCAACCGATGGCTCGGTGGAGTGGTTGCGTGGCGTAGAGGACGTTCAGGTGGTTACACTTGACAAGAACTACGGCTTTGCAGAGGGCTACAATCGCGCCTTGGCGATGTTGAAGGGCTACGATACCTTTGTTCTGCTCAACTCCGACGTTGAGCCTGCGGAGGGGTGGCTCGCCCCGCTTATTGCGCTGCTTGAAGAGCGAGAGGAGGTCGCGGTTGTTGTTCCGAAGTTGCTTGACGATAAGGCTCGTACGAAGTTTGAGTACGCTGGTGCATCGGGAGGCTTTATCGACTACCTCGGATACCCATTCTGTCGTGGCAGGATATTGAATAGCGTTGAGGAGGATCGGGGACAATACGATACGCCACGAGAGGTTATGTGGGGTAGTGGTGCGGCATTCTGTTGCCGTAGCAGACTCTTTACCGAGTTGGGGGGCTTCTCGTCGGAGTTCTTTGCTCATCAGGAGGAGATAGACCTCTGTTGGCGTGTATGGCTGTCAGGAGAGAAGGTTATGGTAGAGCCTCGCTCAAAGGTATATCACTTGGGCGGAGCGACACTCTCGGCGACATCACCGATGAAGGTGATGCTCAACCATAGAAACAACCTCGCGATGTTGTATCGTTGCGCTCCGACCTTTCAGAGAATGGTTGTTGCTGTGGTGCGCCCGATACTCGATATGGCAGCGGCGTTGGTCTATCTTTTGCAGGGCAAAGTGGCGTATGCGAAGGCTGTATTTAAGGCCTATGGCGACTTTTTGGCGTGGCACGGACGACTCTCCAAGGAGCGTAAAGCGATTCGTGCCGCAGTGCGTGGAGAGGCTCCCGTATATAAGGGGTCTATTGTACTGCGTTATTTGTTTGGTAAGAGAAAGTTTCAAAATATAATGTAAGATATGCGTAGAATCGTAATAATTCCTACATACAACGAGAAAGAGAACGTTGAGCGAATGACCGATACGGTGATGTCGCTTGACTACAACTTCGACCTACTCTTTGTAGATGACGGCTCACCTGACGGTACTGCTAATCTTGTGAAGGGTAAGCAGGCGCAGTACGAAGGGCGCGTGCATCTTATTGAGCGTAGCGGTAAGTTGGGCTTGGGTACGGCATATATTGAGGGCTTCCGTTGGGCGTTGCAAAATGGCTACGACCAGATATTTGAGATGGACTGCGACTTTTCGCACAACCCGAATGACCTGTTGCGACTATCGGACCGACTGTCAGACGATGCCGAGGTGGTTGTCGGCTCGCGATATGTAAGAGGTGTCAATGTGGTTAATTGGCCTCTGTCGCGCCTGCTGATGTCCTACTTTGCGTCAAAGTATGTGCGTCTGATTACACGAATGCCCGTATGTGATGCTACGGCAGGTTTTGTAGGCTATCGTGCAGAGGTGTTGCAACGTATCAACCTTGATAATGTGCAGATGATAGGCTACGGCTTTCAGATAGAGATGAAATATACGGCTTGGCGACTCGGCTTTAATATCGTTGAGGAGTCTATCATCTTTGTAGATAGAGAGGAGGGTACTTCAAAGATGTCGGGTGGTATCTTTGGCGAGGCATTCTTTGGAGTGATGGAACTTCCATTCCGTAGTATAAAATAGAGATAAACGAGAAACATTTGCAGTTATATGGCAACACCTCTGGCAGAGAGATTAAGACCTCAAACACTTGAAGATTATATCGGTCAGCAACACCTTGTTGGCGAGAATGGAGTCTTCCGTCGCTTTATTGAGACGGGAAATGTCCCATCGTTTATCTTGTGGGGACCTCCGGGTGTTGGTAAGACTACGCTTGCACGCATTGTAGCGACGGCACTTAATCGCCCATTCTACACCCTCTCGGCGGTTACGTCGGGCGTGAAGGAGGTGCGCGACGTTATTGAATCGGCAAAGAAACAAAAGTTCTTCTCGTCGGTTACGCCGTTGCTCTTTATAGACGAGATTCATCGCTTTAATAAGTCGCAACAAGACTCTCTCTTGGGAGCAGTTGAACAGGGCGTTATAACACTTATAGGAGCAACCACCGAAAACCCATCGTTTGAGGTTATTACACCGCTTTTAAGCCGTTGTCAGGTCTATACGCTACGCCCGATGCAGGACGAGGAGTTGGAGCAGTTGCTCACTCGCGCCCTCGCCTCCGACGGAGAGTTGCATCAACGAGTCAAGGAGGTTGCCGAGCGTGAGGCTCTCTTCCGCTTTGCAGGAGGTGATGCACGTAAGTTGCTGAATATCTTGGATATAATACTGTCATCAACGGAGGGCGACGTGGTTATTACCGATAAACTCGTAACCGATGTATTGCAACAGAATATCGCGCTCTACGACAAAAATGGCGAGCAGCACTACGACGTTATCTCGGCATTTATCAAAAGTGTGCGTGGTAGCGACCCGAATGCTGCGATATACTACTTGGCACGAATGTTGGCGGGAGGAGAGGAGCCACGCTTTATTGCGCGACGGCTTGTGATACTCGCTTCGGAGGATATCGGCTTGGCAAATCCCAATGCGTTGCTCTTGGCGAATGCCTGCTTTGATACGGTGCATAAGATAGGTATGCCCGAGGCTCGTATAACGCTTGCCGAGACTACGATATATCTCGCAACATCGCCCAAGAGTAACAGTGCCTATATGGCAATAAACGAGGCGTTGGCGTTTGTGAATAAGGATACAACATTACGCCCTGTGCCGCTCCACTTGCGTAATGCCGTAACCGACCTTATGAGTAAGGAGGGTTATGGTAAGGAGTATAAGTATGCTCACGACTTTGAGGGTAACTTCGTAGAGCAGGAGTTCTTGCCGGAGTCGTTGAGTGGCAAGCAGTTCTACCACCCAAATTGCGGCAATGCGACGGAGCAGCGCATAGCCGAGCGAATGGAGCAGTTATGGCGAGGAAAATATAAATAATATACCGATGTACAGAGTGAAAAGATTATTGCTTCTGGCGATTACACTTATTATGACACAGACCACAATAGCAAATATAACCCCTGAAACACACTGCTTTGTTGAGGGTAAAGAGCCTCTGTGGCTTGACCACTATCGCGCAGATGTGGAGGGAGTACGACCTTGTGTTGTGTTTGCTTTTGCGGGAGGCTTCTCGCACGGCTCACGTAGTGCAGAGATATATCGCCCCTACTTCAAGATGCTCTTGTCGGAGGGCTTCGATGTGGTGGCGTTTGACTATCGACTCGGTATGAGTTATACGCTTGAAGAGGGCGCGGGCAATGTCGGCGTGATAGAGGGCGCGGTGGCGATGTATCGTTCGGTGAACTATGCTGTTGAGGATATGTTCCGCGCAACACGATATATCCTTGACCACGCCAAGGAGTGGCAGATAGATACAACACGCATCGTGGCAAGTGGTTCAAGCGCAGGCGCAATCGCCTCGTTGCAGGCGGAAAACTATATCTGCAATGGACACCGCCTTGCTGCAATACTACCCAAAGGCTTTAACTATGCAGGTGTTATCGCCTTTGCCGGTGCGATATATTCGGTATTCGGCTCGCCCGACTGGGATATTACCCCTTGCCCTATAATGATGATACACGGCAACTCGGATAGAAATGTACCATATCATAAGGCGACAGTTCTCGGCTTGGGATACTACGGCTCGGCGTATATTGCGGACCAATTGGTGAAGATAAAGGAGGCGTCGGTCTATTTTCTCTCGGCAACGTATCGCGACCACGTAATGGCGATAGAGCCTCTATCGGCAAATCACAAGGAGGTCGGAGAGTTTTTGCAACGATGTGTGATTAAGCGAGATAGATGGCGTAACATTACCGATATAGTCGATATTTCAATAGAACCGCAGCAGACCGAATTTACAGTTCAAGAGTATCTCAATAGCAACTACGCACCCAAACAATAATGAGAAAAATAGGCGTTATTTCCGATACGCACAACTGCTTTGATGAGCCACTGCGTGAATTTCTGCGTGATGTAGATGAGATTTGGCACGCAGGCGATATAGGTTCAATAGAGTTGGCCGATGAGATTGCGACATTCAAACCATTGCGAGCAGTCTATGGCAATATAGATGGTGGAGATACACGATATACATACTCCGATTTTACCTACTTCAAAGTTGAAGAGGTGTCGGTGCTGATAACGCATATCGGAGGCTATCCGCGCCACTACTCTCCGCAGGCGTTGGCTCGTATTCAGAGCGCACGTCCAAAGATTTTTGTGTCGGGACACTCTCATATCCTCCGCGTTGAGTATGACAAAATCTACGATTTACTCCATATAAACCCCGGTGCAGCAGGCTGTTACGGCTTTCATAAGGTGCGTACAGCATTGCGCTTTACGATTGACGGCTCCGATATTCGGGATATGGAGTTGTGGGAGTTGGAGCGACAACGACTATAAAAAGAGAGGGCGGCATCAAATGCCGCCCTCTCTTCTCGTTAGGAGAGTATCCTACAAGTTAGGGTTGATTTTGCTCCAATCCTCAATTGCAGGGATAACACCCATCTCAATAACCTCGTCACGAAGTGCGCAGAGGTGCTTGTACGACTCAACAAGAGTTGCGTGCTCTGCCTCTGTGCCTGCAACAGGAAGACACTCAACGCCATTAGCATCAAGTTTGGTCTCCATTGCCATCATAATGTGGTTGAACTCGCCATTGTTTACATAGCAACCTGCTGGCCAACGGAAAGCCTCACCACCCATAGCAGCAGCGATCATCTGGATAGATACGAGCGAAGGGCTCTGGAACGATGAACGACCACGGAGGTCGATGATGTTCTTACCACCCTGAATTACGCGCTGACGGAGAGCGTCCCAATCAGCCTCTGGCATACGCTCTGTACCGATAATCTCCGAAAGTGGAGTGCCATCAACCTTGGTAGTTGAAGCGAATACAGCCATCTGCTCACCGTGTCCACCGTATGTACGAGGGTTTACGATCTTGTCAGCAGGAATGTGGAAGTATTTAGCCAACTCCGAGCGAAGACGTGTTGAGTCAAGGGCTGCCAAAGTGGTAACCTGTGAAGGCTTAACACCTGCATAGATCAAAGTGATAAGACCAGTGATGTCGGCAGGGTTGAAGATAACAACGATGTGCTTTACATCTGGGCAGTACTGCTTGATGTTCTTACCGAACTCGGCAGCAATCTCTGCGTTACCCTTCAACAAATCCTCACGAGTCATACCTGCCTTACGAGCAGCACCACCCGAAGATACTACATACTTCGCATCGGTCAAAGCCTCCTTGATATCCGATGTAAAGGTGAGGTTGATACCATCAAAGCCGCAGTGAAACAACTCCTCGGCAACACCCTCCAATGCAGGAGCGAATGGGTCGTAGAGGCAGATGTTCTTTGACAACTTCATCATCATAGCGCACTGCGCCATGTTAGAACCAATCATACCGGCTGCGCCGACGATGGTCAATTTCTCTTCTGTTAAGAAACTCATAGTAATTTGTGTTTTAATAGTTTGTAAATATGTTCGTAAAAATAGTTCTTATTTTTGTTCAGAGTTAAAAGTTCTTTTCTATCCAACTTTTAACTTACTCTTCAATCGGAAGGTGTACCAACTCAACGCCTACCTTTGCGAGTATATCCAAGCCTTCGGTGTTGTGGTACTTCTCCGAGAACACCACGCGCTTAATGCCCGCTTGAATAATCAACTTTGAACACTCCATACAAGGCGATGTTGTAACGTAGAGCGTACCTCCGTCGCAGTTGTTTGCCGACTTGGCAACCTTTGTAATGGCATTTGCCTCGGCGTGCAGAACGTATGGCTTTGTCGTACCCATATCGTTCTCACAGATATTCTCAAAACCCGAAGGGGTACCATTGTATCCGTCCGAGATAATCATCTTATCCTTCACGATAAGCGCACCTACCTGACGACGCACGCAATAGGAGTTCTCCGCCCAGATGCGAGCCATCTTCAAGTAGCGAATATCGAGTTTTCGCTGTTTCTCTTCTGCGTATGCACCCATAACTACATCTTTCCGTGACAGTGCTTATACTTCTTTCCGCTACCGCAAGGGCAAGGGTCGTTACGACCGACCTTCTTCTCCACTTGGATAGGAGCAGGCTTTGACTTCTCGCCTTGACCTGCCGCAGCGGCAGCCGCCATACGCGAAGCCTGCAACTTATTCACATCAACCTTGGCTCTATCTTGACGATTGCGCTCCAAAGCCTCCTTATTCTGCTGCTGTGTCGGAATATAGGACTTGCAGAGAATCGAGATAACCTCACGGTTGATCTTTTCAAGCATCTTCTCAAATAGACCAAATGACTCAAACTTGTATATCAAGAGAGGGTCTTTCTGCTCGTATGTTGCATTCTGTACGCTGTGTCGTAACTCGTCCATTTCGCGTAGATGCTCGCGCCACTCATCATCTATGGTTGTAAACATTACGACCTTCGTGAATACGCGATATATCTCGGCACCGTCCGAGTCCTTGCAACGCTGTAAGTTTACGGGAACATTGTAACCGAGGTGTCCGTTAGTCATAGGGAAGTACATCTTGGCATCAAGGTCATTCTGTCTATCATCGTAAATCTTCTTCATTACAGGGCGGACAGTATCAGCCACAGCCTTTGCACGACGGTCAATCAAGGCCTGTATGTCCGTAGCGATAAGTTGAACAAGTTCTTCGTGACGAGAAGATTTGTAGGTCTCCTCATCAAATGAAGGCTGCAAGCCAATTTCACGCATCAACTCAAACGAGAACTCCTCAAATAGATACTCTTCGTGGTCGCGGATAAATGCCTCGGCATAGTCGTATATGATGTTGTTGAGGTCAATCTCAACGCGCTCACCATAGAGGGCATTGCGACGACGAGTGTAGATGACCTCGCGCTGTGAGTTCATCACGTCATCGTACTCCAACAGACGCTTACGGATACCAAAGTTGTTCTCTTCAACCTTCTTCTGGGCACGCTCTACCGCCTTGGTCATCATACCCGCCTGAATGGCTTCGCCCTCCTCAATACCCATCTTATCCATCATCGAGGCGATGCGCTCTGAACCAAATAGACGCATCAGCTGATCCTCAAACGATACGAAGAATTGCGACGAGCCCGGATCTCCTTGACGACCACTTCGTCCACGTAACTGTCTATCTACACGACGGCTCTCGTGTCGCTCTGTACCAATAATGGCAAGACCACCGGCCGCCTTAACCTCCTCGGTGAGTTTAATATCGGTACCACGACCTGCCATATTTGTAGCGATGGTAACCTGACCGGGACGACCTGCCTCGGCAACAACTTGTGCCTCTTGTGCGTGGTGCTTGGCGTTGAGTACATTGTGCTTGATGCCACGCATCTTCAACATTCGGCTCAACAACTCCGAAATCTCAACCGATGTTGTACCGACCAATACAGGGCGACCTTCGCCCACCAAGCGAACAATCTCGGCAATTACCGCGTTGTACTTCTCACGAGCAGTCTTGTAGATAATATCTTCGCGGTCATCGCGGATTACAGGGCGGTTTGTAGGAATGACTATTACGTCCAACTTATAGATGTTCCAAAACTCTGATGCTTCCGTCTCGGCAGTACCGGTCATACCGCCCAACTTGTGGTACATACGGAAGTAGTTCTGCAAGGTGATAGTAGCGAATGTCTGCGTTGCAGCCTCTACCTTCACACGCTCCTTTGCCTCAATCGCCTGATGCAGACCATCGGAGTAGCGACGACCATCAAGGATACGACCTGTCTGTTCATCAACGATCTTAACCTTGTTGTCCATCACAACGTACTCAACATCCTTCTCAAACATTGCGTATGCTTTAAGGAGTTGGTTTACGGTATGTACGCGCTCCGAACGAAGTGAGTAGTCGTTGATTAACTCATCTTTTTTCTGCATCTTCTCCTCCAAGGAGATCTCTTGTTGCTCAATCTCTGCAATTGCGGCACCGACATCAGGAAGTACGAAGAAACCCTCCTCGCCTACGCGTTTTGAGAGAGCCTCGTGTCCCTTATCGGTCAGTTCAATTGAGTTCATCTTCTCGTCAATAACGAAGAAGAGTTCATCTGTAACCTCCGGCATACGGCGGTTGTTGTCCGCCATATAGATATTCTCGGTCTTCTGCATTTGAACCTTGATACCCTGCTCGGAGAGGAACTTAATCAACGGCTTATACTTTGGCAAGCCCTTATATGCGCGGTAGGTCAATAGACCACACTTCTCCATATCGCCTGCGGTGGCAAGGCTGCGAGCCTCTGCAACAAGCGATGTTACAAAGTTCTTTTGTAATCCATAGAGATACTCAACGAACGGTAAGTATTGCTCAAATAACTGATCCTCACCCTTTGGAACAGGACCCGAAATGATGAGTGGAGTACGAGCATCGTCAATCAAGACCGAATCGACCTCATCGACAATAGCAAAGTGGTGCTTGCGCTGAACTAAATCCGATGGCGAGGTCGCCATATTATCGCGCAAGTAGTCAAATCCATACTCGTTATTTGTACCAAATGTAATATCTGCAAGATAGGCGTTACGACGAGCCTCCGAATTTGGCTGATGAGCGTCAATGCAATCTACCGATAGACCGTGGAACTGATACATTGGACCCATCCACTCGGCATCACGTTTTGCAAGGTAGTCGTTCACGGTAACCATATGTACGCCCTTGCCTGCCAGGGCGTTCAAGAATACAGGCAACGTAGCCACGAGTGTCTTACCCTCACCGGTGGCCATCTCGGCGATATTGCCTTTGTGAAGAGCAACGCCACCAAACAACTGCACATCGTAGTGGACCATATCCCACTTGATGTCGTTTCCTCCGGCGGTCCAATGTGTTGCGTATATAGCCTTGTCGCCCTCTATATTTACAAAATCCTTTTTGGCAGCGAGATTGCGATCAAAGTCGTTGGCGGTAACCTCTACCACATCATTCTCGGCAAAACGGCGAGCCGTATCCTTCATTATGGCAAATGCCTCCGGAAGAATCTCATCAAGTACGACTTCAATCTTTTCGTCTATACGCTTTGTTGTTTGTGAAATATCCTTTGATATCTTCTCCTTCTCGGAGAGTGAGATATTGAAATCCTCCAAGCGAGCCTTCTGCTCCACGATATGCTTCTCATCTTCGGCGATATAGTCGGCGATACGCTTACGCAATGCTGCGCTGCGCGCTCGCAACTCGTCGTTTGAGAGAGCCGATATTGAGGGATATACCTCCTTGATTTTTGCAACTATCGGTTCAATCTTCTTGCGGTCCTTATCCGCTTTACTGCCGAAGAAAAATTTGATTATACTTGTTAATGCACTCATACTGATTTTAACTAAAAATATGTTCCTAATATAAACGGTCCAAAGATACGAAAATTGTGCAAAAAAAGCAAATGAAAAATGCGCTTTACTCTTTTAAGAGTAGAATTTCGCACTTTACTATTTGCTTGCTTTGATAATCTTCTGTCCGACAGGACACTCGTCGCATCGCTGCTTCTGGCAATACTCGGTGGCGAGTTGTATAAGGGCTTGTGATTCAAGGGCATTCTTAACCCTTACGCCGTATGATGCCCAACTACGAATGTAGTGGTTATTTTCGGCCTTGATATCCTGCAAGAGGTTGAAGGCGATATCGCGTATCGTTTCGTTGCCCGTATATTCGGCGTAAGCCAACTGCAAAGGGATTATAAAGTTGATGCCGAGAAGGTGCGACTTATCGTAGCCGATATATTGGGGTGGGGTAAAGATGCTTGTTTTTGCCATAATGGCGTCGCTCCAATAGTTGTTAGCCTCCAATCGGAACAGTGCCTCGATATCTTGTATTGAGGCGCATTTTGTAAAGACTCTGATATTCAGCCTGTCAAGACTAATGAACTTGGCAACTTGCGATAGGCGCAACACAGGGTGTTTGCCCGGCGATATACGACTTAAATTCCACTCTTCAAGTGTCATCGGGTTTAATTGGTGCTTGTGCAGTGCGAAGTAGTATCTATTCTTAACTTGGCGGATATACTCATTGTCGGAGAAGAGATATATTAGTCCCGATGCACCGAGTAGCAAACTCTCTACATTCTCGGCAGAGATACATTCGCGCTGTATCACTTTTAGTGGAAGAACATCTGCAAGTCTCTCGAAACACGGGCGGTTTCTGCCTACATCAAGCGAGCGCAACAACATATAGTAGGAGGTTTGAGCCCAATCGTTGTTATAGCGATGCAGTGTGTTGTGGATATGTTCGAGTTTTCGTTTTATACGGTCGAAGTAGAGGTTGGTGTAGATCTCTTGTTGCTGAAAGCCATTCAGCGACTCTATAAAGCCTCCACAAGCATAACTCTTGGAGCCTGATATCAACCTCTCAACTATTTGCTCCTCCGACCTCATTACACTTTACTAAAATAGATTTAACTCCAAGAGAGCCTCTTCGCTCATCATAGACTTGTCCCACGCAGGCTCAAACACAAGTATAACATTTACACTCTCTACGCCACTGACCTTCTTGACCTGTGTATTGACCTCTTCAACCAACATATCGGCCATAGGGCAGTTCGGAGCAGTCAGCGTCATACGTATCGTAGCCTCGCCCGACGGGTCGAAGTCAATCTCGTAGATAAGCCCCAAATCATAGATGTTTACAGGTATTTCGGGGTCGTATATATTTTTGAGTGTCAGTACAATATCCTTCTCAACACGTAATATCTCTTCTGGTGTCATACCAATCAAAAATGAAGAATTAAGAATTAAAAATTATTTTCCCCAACTCCTTGAACTATGCGTTTGGTTGCAGGAGAGCGACTGCGTAGAGTCGCATCTGCTTTATTGTGGCGAGTAGTCCGTTGCCGCGTGTCGGCGAGAGGTTCTCTTTAAGACCAATGGCATCTATAAAGTATAAGTCCATATCTACGACCTCCTGCGGAGTGCGCCCTCCAATCGCACGGATAAGTAACGCCAACAAACCCTTGATTATTATGGCATCACTATCTGCCGAGTAGTATATCTTGCCCTCCTCCATTCGTGCATCAACCCATACACGCGACTGGCAACCCTCAATGATGTATTCGTCGGTCTTGTGTTCGGGCGCAATCACGGGTAGCGACTCGCTTAACGATATGAGGTAGTCGTATTTGTCCAACCAATCGTCAAACATTGAGAACTCCTCAATAATCTCCTCTTGAATAGTATCTTTCATATCAAATCTATCTAATCTCTATCACATTACCTGTTGCACATAGCGGACTGCTGATGTTTACGAGTCTGGCTATGGTTGGTGCTATCTGGTCGTTTGATACGCGCTTTCCGGTTGTGCTTGGGGCGATATTTCCACCGCATATTATTAGCGGAATGTGCCTGTCGTAGTGGTATATAGAGCCTGACATTGCAACGTGCGTATCCGAGCGCTCAATTCGTTTTGGTTCAAGCAGTATTATCACATCACCGGAGGTGCGAGGGTTGTAACCGCTTTGCACCAGAGCCATCTCGTTACGAGTGAATTGTGCATTGCGCAACGCGGTGGCGGTTATCGCATTCGCCACGCCTCGGAACTGTAACGCAAAGGCGGCCACCTCGTTCTGAATATCGGAGAGTGTCAGTTTGTGGCGATAGATGACATCGTGGTTTAGATAGAGTGAGCCGTCAAAATATCCCGCAATCCAGCGATCTTGTCCGTAGCGTGCGCCCAAAAAGGCGTTCAGGATCACCTCAAATTGACGACTGTTAAAACGCTCGCCATCGTTGTTGTCCAAATGTGTCGGGCTGATGCCTCCGTCGGAGGTTAGCACCACAAGCAAATCTTCGCGTGTGGAGAACTGTGCGTATAGGAAGCCCAAAAACTCTGCCAACATAGCGTCAATAGAGTAGAGCGTATCCTCATACTCAATAGAGTCTGCACCATAACGCTCTGCTATGTAGCGAGGAACATCAAGACATATATTCAGCACCTTACATTCGTCATCAACGTGCAGAGGCAGCAATGAACCAACTGCCCGCTTCGCAAACTCAAAGAGTGCGACATTGCCCGAAGGTCTTGAACGTAGGGTGGATATCCAACTTGAAGTCGTCGATGAACTACTTTTAGTCTGTTTTGTGTTGTTGCTCTCGTAGATTGTTATATCCGTTGAGCGGGTGTTGTGATACCTATCACGAGTGTAGCGACCATACCAACTATCGGCTGCAAATACGCGATTCAGACCATCTTCGTTATAGGTGGCTACCCACGAAGGCAGACTCTCCGAGTAGCAGTCGGCGGTGGTCCAAGAGCCATTATCTCCTATCCAATAGACCTCGCCTCTTTTGCCTGCTAAAAGTATGGCAGATAGGGCATTGTGTGCTATGGTTATGGCACGTCCCTGCTTGTTGTAGGCGCACGATAGTTCGGCGAGTGTCTCTGCAAATAGAGGCTTTGTGGTGAATGAACTCTCTACACGTGTGCCGAGTAGCCCATCGCGTGCCGTTGGCTCTTTGTAGCAGAGTACAACCTCTTTGTTGGCGGTGCGGTCAAAACTCTTATCCGAGAAGATACCGTGAGTGGAGGGGGTTGCACCTGTGGCTAATGTGGTAAGTCCCGCTTCCGATGTCGTTGGTGCGTAGTCGGCATAACACTCCGTAAAGGTTACGCCCTCGCTCATCAGCCTGCGAAATCCGCCCT
>JAFXHB010000048.1 GCA_017536605.1 Alistipes sp. | reverse complement strand
TACCTCCTCTTCTCTAACTTGGAGCGTCTGTCGGCTATCGTAAACAACAAGCAGCACCCTGTACAGTTCATCTTTGCAGGTAAGGCTCACCCAGCCGACAAACCGGGACAGGATTTGATCAAGCGTATCGTGGAGGTATCGTCAATGCCGGAGTTTGTAGGTAAGATTATCTTCTTGCAGAACTACGATATGGAGTTGGCTCGCCGTATGGTTCAGGGCGTTGATGTATGGTTGAATACCCCAACACGTCCGTTGGAGGCTTCGGGTACATCGGGCGAGAAGTGTGTGATGAATGGTGTTATGCAGTTCTCCGTACTTGACGGCTGGTGGGTTGAAGGCTACAAGGAGAATGGCGGTTGGGCTCTGCCTATGGAGCGCACATTCGCCGACCAAGGTCACCAAGATGAGTTGGACGCAGAGATGATCTACTCAACTATTGAGGAGCAGATCGTTCCTAAATACTACGCTCGCAACGAGAAGGGTATCCCAACCGATTGGTGTGCTTCGATCAAGACCTGTATCGCCGATATCGCATCTAACTTTACGACAAACCGTATGCTCATCGACTACGAGGAGCGTTTCTACAACAAGTTGGCTGCCCGCAAGAAGGATCTTGTATCCAACAACTATATCCTCGCTCGCGAGATTGCGGCTTGGAAGCGTAAGGTGTCGGCTGCTTGGGATAACGTGAAGATTGTAGATGTACAGCGTGCGCGTGTGGATAAGGAGAGTTTCATTTTGGGCGAGAAGTACCACTTTGAGGTAACCCTTGACCTTGCAAACCTTAACGCAGAGGACCTCGGTGCAGAGGTTGTTGTAGCAAAGCAGATGGTCGGCTCGGAGGCTCCAAATGTGAAGGCTACCTACGAACTCGCACTTGTAAGCAACAACGGCTCACAGGCTACCTACGCTCTGGACATCGCTCCTAACCGCACCGGTGCATTCGACTTGGCAATACGTATCTTCCCGAAGAACTCGCACTTGCCATACCGTATGGACTTTGCTCTGGTTAAGTGGGCTTAATATAGATGATTGGCTACGCCGCTCTGTCTGCACAAGACAGAGTGGTGTTGCTACGAATATAGATGACCGAATAAGATAATTGGTGTGTATGCTCCGCCAAAAAGTTGAATAAAGTTATTGAAAAAGATTATTTTTTGAAATTTTCAGGTATTTTCGGAACAATTTGATAAAATTTTATTAACTTTACGATACTAAACAGATATTTCATAATATGTCGTCGCTCATATAATCCTATAAGAGCGCGATGTATAGCGCGGTTAAAGAAGAATAAAACGAAACATATAAACATAAAATAGATACCAAAATGGCGGGACTAAAATTTGACAAACAAGAACTCGGCAACTTGGAGTACTCGTTACAGCGCGAAATGCTCGCGACTGACCGACGTGGTGGATATATGAGTACCACCATCGTTGGGTGTAATACTCGCAAGTACCACGGTTTGATTGTGGCTCCGATAGATGCGAGCGACAACGCCTATGTGTTACTGTCGTCGCTTGACGAGACTATCGTCCAGCACGACCAATCGTTTAACTTGGCTCTCCACCGCTTCCGTGGTGTATATGAGCCTCGTGGACACAAGTATATCACCGATTTTGAATATACGCCGTGCCCTACTATCACCTATCGTGTCGGAGGCGTTATTCTACGCAAGGAGATTCTCTGGATTCACAAGCGTACGCAGATGATGATTCGCTACACGCTCGTAGATGCTCACTCCGAGACAACGCTCCGTCTGCGTCCATTCCTTGCTTTCCGTAACAAGCACGAACTCTCAAAGGCTAATTTGGTGGCAAATGCTCGCTCGTATGAGGTTACCAACGGTGTTAAGAACCGCCTTTACGACGGATTCCCTTGGTTGCATATGCAACTCTCAAAAGATGATGCCAAGTTTGTACCTGCACCAGATTGGTACTACGACTTTGAGTACCAGAAGGAGTTGGAGCGTGGCTACGAAGGTTACGAAGACCTCTTGACTACGGGATACTTCGAGATGAAGATCAACAAGGGCGAGAGCATCATATTCTCGGCTTCGGTTGATGAGATGCCGTCGGGCAAGGCTATTGAGGAGGCTTACGAGGCTTCGGTTAAGCGTCGTACCCACAAAATCGACTTTGAGAGTTGCCTGCACCACTCGGCACGCCAATTCATTATCCGTCGTCCGGGTAACCGCACAGAGGTTATGTCGGGATACCCTTGGTATGGCAAGGCTGGTCGTTCAGCCTTCATCTCGCTTCCGGGTTTGACCTTGGAGCAGGGCTACAAAGAGGACTGCATAGATGTTCTTGATACGATGGTTGGTGATATGCACAATGGCGACTTCGCGGGCAAGGCTTCGGCAGAGGTCTCGGCAGATGCACCACTCTGGTTCTTCTGGACTTTGCAACAGTTGGAGGAGCATATCGGCGCACAGGCAATCTGGGAGAAGTATGGCGCAGCAATGAAGAGCATCTTGACAGCGTATCGTCGCGGATTCTTCGGCGGCTGTGTTGCGATGCACTCTAACGGTCTTGTTTGGGCTGCACGTGAAGGTGTGGCATTGACTTGGATGGACTGCGTGATGAATGGTCAGCCGGTTACACCTCGTGCCGGATATACCGTAGAGATAAATGCCCTCTGGTACAATGCCGTATCATACACACTGGCACTCGCAAAGAAGGTAGGCGATAAGGAGTTCGAGAAGGAGTGGAAGGCTCTCCCTGCACAAATCAAGGAGTCCTTTATCTCGATGTTCTACCTTGCAGAGGAGGGTTTCCTCGCAGACTATGTAAACAACTACGAGAAGAATGACTTTATCCGTTGCAACCAGATTGTTGCCTGCGGACTTCCTTACTCAATGCTTAACGAGGAGCAAATGGTAAATGTGTTACGCACCGTTCGTCAGCATCTGCTGACACCTGTGGGCTTGCGTTCATTATCGCCTCGTAATCCTATGTTTGAATCGACCTACAAGGAGAACCCTATCGAGCAGGAGGCTGCCGCATCAAATGGTGCTGTTTGGGTATGGCCGTTGATGTTCTATGTAGAGTGCGCCTTGAAGCTTGATGGTAAGCGATTCTTGCCTGTTGCCGAGGATATGCTCGCCGCATTTGATGATAACATTCAGACCTATTGTATCGGTTCTGTTGCCGAATACTATGATGCAAACCCTCCATTTGCACCTCGTGGAGCCTTCTCACAGGCTTGGAGTGTAGGTGGTCTGCTCTACATCAAAAAACTCATTGAGCAGTACAAGGCAAAGACAAAGCGTGCGACGAAACGCACAACAGCAAAAAAGAGTGTTAAAAAATAAAAAATAGAGCAAGATGAGGGTTTTAATGTTTGGCTGGGAGTTTCCTCCGCACATTGCAGGAGGTCTTGGTACAGCCTGTTATGGTATGACTCGCGGATTGGCCCGCAACGATGTTGAGGTTACATTCGTGATGCCTCGCGCATCGGGCGATGAGGACGAACGATTTATCCGCGTAGTAAATGCAAGTGATATTGAGACCGTATTCGGTAAGGTTAGTACCGATGCTGCCGATATCATTGACAAGATGTCGTTTATACACCTTGACTCCAACCTCGTTCCTTACCTCTCACCAGAGGAGTACGAATCTTACCACGATGAGTTCGTAAAGACCGGTGAGAAGCGTTGGGAGACCAGCGATATTTGGAGTCAGCGTTACACCTTCTCCGGCAAGTACGGTGCAAACCTTATGGAGGAGGTCGCACGCTATGCTATTGTTGCTGCGCAGGTCGCAAAAGACCTTGACGGACAATTTGATGTTATCCACGCCCACGACTGGCTCACCTACTTTGCAGGTATCGCTGCAAAGCGCGTGTCGGGCAAGCCTCTGGTAGTGCATATGCACGCAACATCGTTTGACCGCTCGTCAAGCGACAATATCGACACACGCGTATATGAGATTGAGCGTGCGGGTATGGCGGCTGCCGATAGAGTTATCGCGGTGTCAAACCTGACTCGTAACATCGTTATTGAAAAGTATAATATCCCTGCCGAGAAGGTGGTTACCGTACACAACGCGGTGCGCTTTGCCGAGAACGACAATGGTCTTCCGGAGCGCGGCGTTGATGACAAGATTGTTACCTTCCTCGGTCGTATCACCTTCCAGAAGGGTCCTGACTACTTCGTTGAGGCCGCTGCAAAGGTGTTGAAGAGAGTGCCTAACGTACGCTTCGTAATGGCGGGTTCGGGAGATATGATGAACCACGTAATTCGCCGTGTGGCTCGTCTGGGTATCGCTGACCGCTTCCACTTCACAGGCTTCTTGAAGGGCGACGATGTACACAAGATGTTCCAACTCTCGGACGTATATGTTATGCCGTCTGTTTCGGAGCCATTCGGTATCTCTCCGTTGGAGGCGATGCGTGCAAACGTACCTTCCATCATCTCAAAGCAGTCGGGTGTTGCCGAGGTTTTGGACTACGCCGTGAAGGTGGACTATTGGGACGTTGATGCTATGGCCGATGCCATCTATGGTCTTATCACCTACCCTGCATTGTCGGAGATGTTCGCCAAGAAGGGTTTGGAGGAGGTTACAAACCTCAAATGGAACGATGCTGCAAAGAAAATCAAAGCGGTCTATGAGGACGCTATTGCTTCTGTAAAATAACGAACAATAAAAAACACAAAAAATATGAAGACAGTTTGTTTATATTTCCAGGTACATCAGCCGTGGCGACTGAAAACTTACCGCTTTTTCAATATCGGCAAGGACCACAACTACCTTGACGATTTGACCAATCGCGCAATTATGCAGAAGATTGCACGTGAGTGCTACCTCCCGATGAACGCGCTTTTGTTGAAACTTATCAAGGAGAATAAGGGTGCTTTCCGCATCTCGTTCTCAATCACAGGTACCGCTGTTGAGCAGTTCAAGGCTTACGCTCCGGAGGTGTTGGACTCGTTCCGCGCACTCGTGGATACAGGTTGCGTTGAGTTGCTTGCCGAGACCTACTCTCACTCGTTGGCTGCCCTCTCTTCAAAGGAGGACTTCACCGAGCAGGTAAAGAAGCATACCGCAATGCTCAAAGCCGAGTTTGGTGTTAAGCCAAAGGCTTTCCGCAACACCGAGCTTATCTATTCGGACGAGATTGGCGAGATGGTAGGCGAGTTGGGCTTCAAGACTATGTTGGCAGAGGGTGCAAAGCATATCCTCGGCTGGAAGTCGCCTGACTTTATCTACGCAGGTGCTGCCGACCAGAGCCTCCGTCTGTTGCTCCGCAACTACAAGCTCTCGGACGATATCGCATTCCGCTTCTCAAATCAGGGCTGGGATCAGTATCCTCTCACTGCCGACAAGTTTGCCGCTTGGCTTTCGGAGGCAGAGGGCGAGGTTATCAACCTCTTTATGGACTACGAGACCTTCGGTGAGCATCAGAAGGCCTCTACCGGCATCTTTGATTTCGTGAAGGGCTTGCCAAAGGCTATCTTGAAGCGCGGCGACTTGGAGTTCACCACCGTTTCAGAGACCGCTGCAAAGCATCAGCCTGTCGCTGTTCTCCACTGCCCTCACGTTATGTCGTGGGCTGACGAGGAGCGCGATATCACCGCTTGGATTGGCAACGATTTGCAGAATGAGGCATTCGGCAAGTTGTACGCTATGAAGGATAAGGTTCGCTCGTTGAAGAATAAGGACTTCGAGTATGTATGGAACTTTATGCAGACTTCGGACCACTTCTACTATATGGCTACGAAGTGGCTTTCGGACGGCGACGTTCACTCTTACTTCAACCCTTACGGCTCGTCGTATGAGGCATTTATCAACTATATGAATGTCTTGTCCGACTTCCAGATTGAGGTTGAGAAGGCGTTGGCTGCCAAGAAGACTCGCAAGAAGTAGTAATAACTATAATAGATGAAAGTTGTCTAACAAGGTGCTTTCTGCGTTGTGCTTGCCCTCAAAATGCTCATTTACGCCAAGTAAACTCCGCTTCTTCGGGCTTCGCGAGCCTTGAAATCACTCTTGTTATCCAACTTCCGACAAAATGAGCCTGTCTAACAAGTTTTTAGACAGGCTCATTTTTAGCGATATTACACTCATAACTCGCTAATTTTTAACTCTTAATTTTTAATTCTTAATTTTTTTTGTACCTTTGCACCCGAAACAGGCGGTTATGGGGACTTTGATTATCTCCCAAGAGGCACAAACGGTCGGTTTGTGGGTTAAGGGGAGCATAAGGCAAAGGCTGAGTGCCGCCGAAGGTAACACTTTATAACAATTTTATTTCTATGAAAACTTTAACACTCAAAGCTGAACTCCGCTCGGAGTATGGCAAGAAGGCTGCCAAGGCAGCACGTCGCGAGGGCTTGGTTCCTTGCAACCTCTATGGTGAGGGTGAGAATGTAACATTCTTGGTTAGCGAGAAGGAACTCCGTTCGCTTATCTACACTCCTGCTTCATTCATCGTAGAGTTGGATTTCAATGGCAAAGTTGAGAAGGCTGTTATGCGTGAGGTGCAGTTCCACCCAATCCGCGAGCAGATTCTCCACATCGACTTCTTCCGCGTTGTTGACGGCAAGCCGGTAGCAATCGCTCTCCCTGTACGCCTTACAGGTAATGCAGAGGGTGTGAAGGTCGGCGGTAAGTTGGCTCTTTCGGCTCGTAAGTTGGTTGTTAGCGGTTTGGTTGAGAACCTCCCTGACGAGTTGGTTGTTGATGTTACTCCTTTGAAGGTCGGTCAGACTATCTTCGTTGGCGATCTCCAATTTGAGGGTATTCAGTTCCTCTCTCCTGCAACACAGGCTGTCTGCGCAGTTCGCGTAACTCGTGCTTCGCGTGCAGGTGCTAACCAGCAGTAGTAGAGAGTATGAAATATCTTGTTGTCGGCTTGGGTAACATCGGTGCAGAGTATGCCGAGACACGCCACAACATTGGTTTCAAGGTGTTGGATCGGCTTGCTGCCGAGACCAACACCTCTTTTATTTCGGGACGCTACGGTGCTACTGCCGAGTTCCGTCATCGCGGGCATATCGTAACCCTGCTAAAACCGTCAACCTATATGAACCTCTCGGGCAAGGCTGTCCGCTATTGGCTCTCGGAGTTGAAGATTGACCAATCACAACTCTTGGTTGTGGTTGATGATATTGCACTACCCTTTGGCGAGTTGCGTATGCGCAAGAAGGGGAGCGCAGGTGGTCATAACGGCTTGAAGAATATCTCCGAGTTGCTCGGCAATGAGGAGTACGCCCGTATGCGCTTCGGCATCGGAGGCGACTTCGCACGAGGTCATCAGGTCGATTATGTCTTGGGGGAGTGGAGCGCAGAGGAGCGCGAGAAGATGCCCGAAAGGCTAAAAGTATTTAGCGACGCGATACTCTCCTACATCTCGGTTGGGTTAGAGCGCACGATGAATACATTTAACAAAAAGTAAGGGTGTCCAACAAATCTTTGGACACCCTCTCTTTTGAAAGAGTCTATAACTCCTAAAACTCTATCAGATACCTACCTCTACCTCTGTGTAGGTTGGGTCGTATGGCGTAACCGGAAGCGTATATATCTCTCCCGGAGCAAGCGTTATTGCAGACTTCTTTTTACACTCCATATAGTGCCCCTTTGTATTGTAAACCTTGATGGTAAAGCCCTTGGCATACTCAATGGCAGGCACAACTATAACAAGCATCGTAACCTCATCGGTAAGCGTACAATTGAGAAATGTCCTCACATATCGGCTATCGTGAGTGTAGCCCTCTTTTGGCGGAGGTATCAACGAAGTCAGTGTTCGCGTATCATAGTCAATCCCAAAATCACCCGATATTTGCTCCTTTTCATTACCCTCAAACTTCACATATCTAAGCGGATACTTATCGGTAAATGAGTTTGTAGGCTCCTTCACCAACGGCAATCTCACCGCTGCACAGAGGTGATGTAGAGCTGCACCACCCTCCTCATCAACCAATACCGCCATAGGGGCATTAAAGGTTTCGAGCGACACCTCTCGCCTAACCGGAAGAGTGATGGTTTCAGGGTCTTTGTATATAGATGCCGGATAGAGTACAGAATATGGTGGGGTAGGTTGCTCATCGAAGGCAAAAGTTGCACTTCGTGCCACCTCTCCGACACCCGATAACGGGTCGGACACAACTCCATTTATAGCAATGCAGTCTCCATCGCGCCAATAGATTGGGCGGCGATTATTCTCATCAAGGTCGCCTAACGCTGTACGAGAAGCCGCAACCGAGTAGTACCACTTGGTCGGTGTCTCAACGCTCTCCTCTATCGGATTGTTATTACAACCGACAAACAGTATCAACGCAAGAAGGCTTAAAGGTCTAATAATCTTCATAATCATCTCCATTTTTTAGTCCCACGAGCCCTCTGTCTCGTACATATCATCTGCAACGACACTGCCACTAAACCCCATCTCCACCTCTGCATATATGCGTTCAATGGTAGGGATAATGTAATCCTTTTTACTCTGCATCATTATATTTTTTGAGCAGTTAAATCGTAGTTATCGTAAAAATGCCCACCCCGAACTTCGGGGTGAGCATATTGTATATCAACACCTATTACTTCAAAGCAACAAGGTTAACATCAGTAGCAGCCTTCTCTTTGAGCGAAGCGTCCTTCGAGATTGCGCTGTTGAGTTGAGCCTTTGCACCGTTTACGTCGCCCTCTTTGCAAGCGATTACGGCACGCAAGTAGTCAGCCTTTGCAGACATATCGCTTGCGATGCACTTCTTTGCAGCAGCAAGGTTGCCATTCTGCAAGTTTACGATAGCAGCGTTGTAACCAGCCTTCAAGGTCTTGGTTGCAGCAGCGTAATCACCCTTTGCAGCAGCGATCAACGCCTTTGCCTCCTCCGAAGCGGCAGCAGCGAAGGTGTCAGCCTTTGCAACATCGCCCTCGGCAGCATAAGCCAAAGCGTAGTTGTTGTTCAACTGCGAAGCAACGCTCTTGTCAGCCTTGTTCAAGCACTCGATAGCCTTCTCGTAGTTGCCAGCCTTTGCATAAACTACTGCCAAGTTGTTCCAAGCGCGTGGGTCGTTAGACTTTGAAGCCTCAACCAAAGCAGCCTCGGCAACCTCCTCGTTTACAGCAGCAATGTGGAGCAACTCCTCCAACTTCAAGGTAGAAGCCTTACCCTCCTTAACGAATGCGGTCATCTCCTCATCGCTCCAACCTGTGATATCTGCGCTGTTTACAACCTGCGCACGACGAAGTTGTGGCAATACCTCTGTTTTGAGCGACTTGAATACAGCCGACATATTTCTAATCTCCTTCTCACGGTCTGCGCTTGAAGAGTACATCTTCAACACTTGGAGAATAAGATCCTTGTCCTCAATCGAAGATGCAGCAACGGCAGCCTGGAAGCCCTCCCAGTCCTCGCCATAAGCAGCAGCGTCAATGTTCAAACCTGCGTCAGCCAACAACTTCTCAACAGCCTTCAAACCTGTCTCGCTACGCTTCTGCGAGAGTTTGTCGTTGAACTTCTCAGGACCGTCTGGCGAAGCATAACCATTAACGTAGAGCGACTGCGCTACGCGGTCGTTAGCCTTGTAACCCTCAACACCAGCCTTCAAAGCGGTCAAGTCCTCTGTCTCGACAGCCTTCTTTGCTACGCGCGAAGAGTTAATTTTGTAAACGATGTCAGCCTTTGTAACAACAGTGGTAACACGCTTGTAGTTGTTTGCAGTCTCCTGCATTGCCTCCGAGAAGTCGAGGTCAGCCTGCAAAGTGTTGATACCCTTTGCGATAACCAAACCGTTCTCCTTTGCAGTAGCAGCATCAACAGCCTCAACTGTCTTACCTGCAACAACAGCACCTGTGTTAGCATTTACCAAAGTAAACTCCTTGCACTTACCACTCTTGCACTTAACCTCAACGAGGAGTACAAGGTCGCAAAGTTTCATCTCTGGCTTGTAAGCAAACTCAATATGACGCTTGATGCTCAAAGCCTCACCATTCTTTACAAGCATACCGTTGTCAGCAACCTTCTCACCTTGGAGGAGAAGAGTGTTGCCCTTGGTTACGCCACCCTCATAAACGAGAGCAGGGGTAACCTTCAACGAAGCGGTCTTGTTGAAATACTTTGCAGGTACCTCTGCTGCGATGTCGGCAACAACCTTACCGTTGTTCAACACGAGGACATCAGGGGTACAAGTAACAGTGATAGCCTTTGGATCCTTGGCCATCTTCTTGAAGCAGTCGCAACCTGTCAAGGTCAAAGCAGCCGCTGCAAGAACCAATGTCATCTTAAAAAGATTTTTCATAATGTTTTGAAATTAAAAAGTTAAAAATTGTTATTCTGTATCTCTTTTCTCTTGTTCATAAATAGGTATACACCTATTTTGTTACAAAGATATAAATTTTTTGACAAAACAAGAAGATATATCTACTTTTTACGAAAAAATACCCGTAAATTGGCAAAATACCCGCGTGAAATAACAAAAAAACGGAGCAAACTTATAAGTCTGCCCCGTTCGGTGTATGTAAATTATCCACTTACTATTTGTGGTCGCGGCGTGGGCGACGGTCTCCACGCTCCTTATCTCCGCGTGGAGCGCGAGGCTTACGCTCCGGCTCTACCCAACCCTCCGGTTTTGGAAGGAGTGCCTTGTGCGAAAGGCGCAACTTGTTAGTCTTCTGGTCAATGCCAATCAACTTAACATCAATCTCATCACCCTCCTTCAAGCCGGTCTCCTCCATTGTCTCGAAACGCTTGTAGTCAATCTCCGAGATGTGGAGCAGAGCCTCCTTGCCCGGAAGAATCTCAACAAAAGCACCAAACTCCACAACCGACTTAACTGTTCCGTGATACTCCTCGCCAACCTCCGGTACAGCAACGATGCCCTTGATGCGAGCCATAGCAGCATCTATCGCAGCCTTATCTACGCCGAACACATCAACCAAGCCCGAAGTCTCAGTCTCGGTGATAGTGATGGTTGTGCCTGTGGTCTTCTGAATATCCTGAATAACCTTTCCACCGGGACCGATAACAGCACCGATGAACTCCTTGTCAATAACAATCTGCTCAATGCGAGGTACGAATGGCTTGTAGTCCTCACGTGGCTCGGCGATAGTCTCGGTAATCTTGTCAAGGATATGAAGACGACCAACACGTGCCTGCTCCAAAGCCTTCGCCAAGACCTCATACGAAAGACCATCAACCTTGATATCCATCTGTGTAGCGGTAATACCATCGCGAGTACCTGTAACCTTAAAGTCCATATCGCCCAAGTGGTCCTCATCGCCCAAGATATCCGACAAGACAGCCCAACGACCTGTTGCCGAGTCAGAGATAAGACCCATTGCGATACCCGATACAGGCTTCTTCAACTTAACACCTGCGTCCATCAACGCCATACAGCCTGCACAAACGGTAGCCATTGAAGATGAGCCATTTGACTCCAAGATATCCGAAACTACGCGCACTGCGTATGGGTTCTCCTCGCCAAGTGGCACCATAGGTTTCAACGCACGCCAAGCAAGGTGTCCGTGACCAATCTCACGACGGCTCACGCCACGCGAAGCCTTCGTCTCGCCCGTAGAGAATGGAGGGACGTTGTAGT
>JAFXHB010000047.1 GCA_017536605.1 Alistipes sp. | reverse complement strand
GCGATGCTCTCTGCGGTAGGCTCAACCTCTGCCTCGCAGAAGCAGAAACCGAGCGAATCAACACCCGACTCCAACATTGCAAGAGCAGTAGCGTTAGCCTCCTTTGGACAAGCCACTTTGATTGTCTGGTGTGTAAGCCAAGAGTTGTCTGTGCTTACGCCACGCAAATAAGGGAACTCACCGGCACCTGTGCCAAGTGTTTCAAGACCTTCAAGGTTCTCGGCGCGGTAGTATGGACGGAGGTTGAAGCCCTCATTAGTACGCCATACCAACTTACGCTCATAGTCGGCACCTTTAAGGTCGGTAGTTATCGCAGCCTCCCACGCCTCGGTCGAAACCGGTGGGAACTCGGCGAATAACTTTTCACGATTGTTTGTTGCCATAATGTTTTTAGTTGGTTTAATTTAGTGTAAAAATATATAATTTTTAATCTCTATTGCAGCCCGATTTAGACACATAATATCTAAAATCGCGTAAAGGTAAACATTTTTTTCGGGCAAAGCAACAATTTTAATTAGAAATTAAAAAATGAGAATTAAAAACAATTTCGAGCAAGCACTCTTTTGTACTTTCGGAAATTAGTTGCTATATTTGTGGAACGAAAAACAAAATTGTATTGCCTATGAAACATTGCGTATAATTTGATACGCACATTTTAGACATATTGGAAAAGCGTTTTAGCTTTATTCTGTCATTCAGAAAGTTTGGCGACTAATGGAACTCGGCAGGAATATTGCAAAAATGCTCGCACTTTATGGTGCGGGCTTTTAGGTATTCTGCCGATGGGTTACGCCAAACACCTCTGAATGAGAATATACTAAAAGTGCCGCGCTTTTTTTGTGCGAATCAACAACTACACTAAAAGGTACAACGGAGTAACCGAAAAGCCGTCAAATGAGTAGGAAAAGAATATTAAAGACTTAAATATTATGAAAAAGATTATTGTTTTATTAGTATCGGTATTTGCAATAAATACCTTTAACGCTTTTGCAACAAATAACAAAACAACCGTTGAGACTCAAACAGAGAGCGACTTTTACACCTGCCACTTCTCATTAAACCATTATTCTGGAACTACTCATAGTGATGGCGATACAAACAAAGTTACAGTACGACTTAATTGTCCTCAAGAGAAAGATGTTTATGCAACCGTATATGTTTACATAGACGGAGAATGTGTTGTAAGCAAACTTTTCAAAATAGCGGCAGGAAAGACAGAATCTGATTCATTGAACATCAGTACTGATTATAGAGGTGCGAAATACACTCTCAAAGTTCAATAAGTATAGTTTTTTTAAGGCGACCTTTGGGTCGCTTTTTTTTTTACAAAAGAGCAGTTAGCGGTTGAGCGGAGCAAAATGACATGCGCTCCTATTGGTCGCTGAATGACAACGAACCGACGCCAAACCGAGGGCAGAGGGTGCTTACACACTATGCCGAGGTGCGAAGGAGGAAGACCATTGGTCAATGGCATACGCTCGCTACACTCGCTGAATGGCAAAGCGCCTGTCATTAAGCAGTTGTCAGACTGCGCTGCCATTAAATGTCATTCAGGGCTAAAAGCCCGACTCCCAAAATTTCATTTTATCGTTTTTCAATAAACTACGCCTTGTTGGGTTGGCTATCGCAACAGTATGCTTATTGTTTAACGATAAAATATATATTTTTTAGTTCAAAAAGTAAAAGTTTTCCGTTCTTCGCTTTCCGTTTTCCGTTTTTCTCCCTATCTTTGCCACATCACAAGCAAAACAGAGAGATTATGTCGTTACTACGATTCAGAATGTTTGAGAAGGCTCTCGACCACAAGCCGGTTGAGGTAACTGCCCCATCGCGCAATCCGTCGGACTACTTTGGCGATAAGGTCTTTGGTCGTCAGCAGATGCGTAAGTATCTCAACAAACAGATATATGAGGCGTTGTTGGATACCATTGAGAACAATACCCCGCTATCGGTGGAGATTGCCGATGCCGTAGCGGCGGGTATGCGTCAGTGGGCATTGGAGAGTGGTGCAGACCACTACTGCCACTGGTTTCAACCCCTCACGGGCGGTACTGCCGAGAAGCACGACTCATTCTCCGAGCCTGACGGCGTGGGAGGTATGCTTGAAGAGTTCTCGGGCAAGGTCTTGGTGCAGCAAGAGCCTGACGCGTCGTCATTCCCAAGTGGCGGTATCCGAAATACCTTTGAGGCACGAGGCTACTCGGCGTGGGACCCAACCTCGCCAGCCTTTATCGTAGATACAACACTCTGTATCCCTACCGTATTTATATCCTACACGGGCGAGGCTCTTGACTACAAGACGCCTCTGCTACGCTCAATAACCGCTGTGTCAAATGCCGCTACGGAGGTGTGTCGATACTTTGACCGCAACGTAGAGCACGTGAAGGTATTTCTTGGTTGGGAGCAGGAGTATTTCTTGGTTGATGATGCACTCTGGTCGGCACGTCCCGACCTTGTACAGACGGGACGTACCCTTATGGGACACGAGTCGGCAAAGAATCAGCAGTTGGACGACCACTACTTTGGTGCTATCCCGCAGCGCGTCTTGGCATTTATGCGCGACTTGGAGTACGAGTCATTGAAACTCGGTATTCCGCTTAAAACGCGCCACAACGAGGTTGCGCCAAACCAATTTGAGTTGGCTCCGATATACGAGGAGGCAAACCTCGCAAACGACCACAACCAACTCTTGATGACCATTATGGGCAAGGTTGCTACACGCCACCATTTCCGAGTATTACTCCACGAAAAGCCATTCAAGGGTATCAACGGCTCCGGAAAGCACAACAACTGGTCGCTCGGCACCGATACGGGTGTAAACCTCTTAAAGCCGGGGCGCACCGCATTTGAGAATCTGCAATTTATAACCTTCCTTGTAAATGTTATCGCGGCAGTGCATCGCCATAATGGTCTGTTGAAGGCTTCGGTGATGAGTGCCTCAAATGAGCATCGTTTGGGTGCGGGTGAAGCCCCTCCGACCATTATCTCCACCTTCCTCGGAACGCAAATTTCGGAGGTGCTTGACAAGATTGAGGGGTCGCTTGATAATGAGGGCATACGCTTTGACTCGAAGAATGTCTTTCGTATGGGTGGCTTGACGCAGATACCGTCGCTCCTATTGGACAATACCGACCGCAACCGCACCTCGCCATTTGCCTTTACGGGAAATCGTTTTGAGTTTCGTGCGGTAGGCTCGTCGGACAACTGCGCCGATGCGATGATTGTACTAAATACTGCTGTGGCAGAACGCTTGGTGGAGTTCAGAGAGAGGGTAGATAATCTGATTTTGTCGGGCGAGAAGAAGGATAAGGCGATCTACGAAACGATACGAGAACTTATCCGCGAATGCAAGGCTATCCGCTTTGACGGCAACGGCTACTCGGAGGAGTGGCGCAAGGAGGCGGAGCGAAGAGGCTTGGACTGCGAGACCTCGGCACCGCTTGTGCTTGACCGCTACCTTGATAAGAGGAGCGTGGAACTCTTTGAGGCGATGAATGTGTATAGCCATAAGGAGATAGAGGCACGTACCGAGATTAAGTGGGAGCAGTATGTGAAGAAGATACAGATTGAGGCTCGTGTCTTGGGCGAGTTGGCGATGAACCACATCGTACCTATCGCCTCCAAATACGAGGATATCCTGCTGGATAAGGTGTGGAAGATGAAGCAGATAGGTCTTAACTCGGAGACAGATATGGCACTTATTACCAATATCCAGAACCGCACCGCTACAATTCAGACCCTTGTGGGTGAGATGATAGAGAGTCGTAAGAGGGCAAATGTTATTGAGAATATGCGCCAGAAGGCGGTTGCCTACCACGACACGGTGGCGATATATTTTGACCGTATTCGTGTTGAGATAGACAAACTTGAAGAGGTTGTTGATGATCAGATTTGGACTTTGCCTAAATATCGCGAAATCCTCTTCGTAAAGTAAAGCGATTTGGCGGGCAGTTTCTTCCCCTAAAATAGCCGATGAAATCCTCACATACATTGAGTATGCTCCGGTCCTCATCGGCTATTGTTATTGTTGAAACTACCTCGCCAAATCGCTTTACTTGCCTATCTTTGGTGGGCATTTCCTTCCTCTAAAATACCCGACGAAATCCTCACATACTCCAAGTATGCTGCGGTCTTCATCGGCTATTGTTATTGTTGAAACTGCCACCCCAAATCGCTTTACTTGCCTATCTTTGGTGGGCATTTTCTTCCCCTAAAATAGCCGACGAAATCCTCACATACACCAAGTATGCTCCGGTCTTCGTCGGCTATTGTTATTGTTGAAACTACCTCGCCAAATCGCTTTACTTGCCTATCTTTGGTGGGCATTTCCTTCCTCTAAAATACCCGCCGAAATCCTCACATACTCCAAGTATGCTCCGGTCTTCATCGGCTATTGTTATTGTTGAAACTGCCACCCTAAATCGCTTTACTTGCTTAATAGTCAAAAAATTCTCAATTCTTAATTCTCAATTCTCAATTTTTGATTAAATTTGCATTGGCATAATGATTGCCGAGTAATTAAAGACTAAAATTTTACGATTATGAAAAAGTATGTTTGCACAACGTGTGCTTGGGTTTATGACCCTGCTATTGGCGACCCCGACAGCGGTATTGCGCCGGGAACACCCTTTGAGGATATCCCCGAAGATTGGACTTGCCCTATCTGTGGCGTAGGCAAAGAGGAGTTTGAGCCGATTGGATAAAACCTAAAATAGTTAGGAGATAATGCAAAATTAAAAAAAAGCTAATGGCTAATGGCCAATAGCTAACAGCGAAAAGAGGCAGACCCGAAGGTCTGCCTCTTTACTTTACTTCTCCAAGCCCATCTGGTCAATCAGAGCCTTGGTCTGTGGCTTATGACCTCGGAACTTAACATATAAGTCCATAGGGTGTTCGGTGCCACCTGCCTGCAACAACTCGCGGAACTTTGTGGCGGTAGCCTTATCGAAGATACCATTCTCGGTAAAAAGCGAGTATCCGTCGGCCGCCAACACCTCCGCCCACTTATAACCGTAGTAGCCCGCTGCGTAGCCACCCGAGAAGAGGTGTCCGAATGACGGCGACATAGCAGTACCCTCCACGACAGGGAGAATTTGCGAAGGTGCCATAGCCTGCTTCTCAAACTCTACGATATCGCCCTCGTAAGGGGTCTTGATTGTATGCCAAGCCATATCGGTCATACCGAATGATACCTGACGTACATTTGCGTATGCAGCAAGATAGTTCTTCGCAGCGATGAGTTTCTCGACGAGTTCTGTCGGCATTGTCTCGCCTGTCTGGTAGTGCTTTGCCCAGAGGTCAAGGAACTCCTTCTCATAAGCCCAATTCTCCATTATCTGCGATGGCAACTCCACGAAATCGCGGAATACGTTTGTACCATTCAGAGAACCGTACTTACCCTTTGCAACCATTCCGTGGCACGCGTGTCCGAACTCGTGGAGGAAGGTTGTGAACTCATCAAATGTGAGTAGTGATGGGGTGGTTTCGGTAGGCTTCGTGAAGTTCATCACGAGAGATACGAGTGGGCGTGTGTTGCCCTCCGCCTCGCGGAACTCGGTCATCCACGCTCCGGCACGCTTTGAGTCGCGAGGGAAGAAGTCGAGATAGAGGATAGCCAAGTGGTCGCCATTAGCCTCCGAGACCTCATATACGGTAACGTCCTCGTGGTAGGTTGATACACCCTCGGCAGGCTTGAACTGCAAGCCGTACAACTTGCCGGCGAGCATAAATACAGCCTGCTTTGCCGATTCGAGTTCAAGGTAAGGCTTTACCGCCTCGTCGCTTACGGCATACTTCTCGTTCTTATACTTCTCGCTATAATAGCCCCAATCCCAAGGCTGAATATCACCCTCAAAGCCGAGCGAGTGCGCATACTCGTTGATTCTCTGATAGTCCTTATCGGCATACTCCTTGGTCTGTGTGAGCAACTCGTCAAGGAACGAATTTACGGTCTCGGTCTTCTCGGCCATACGGTTGTCAAGCACATAGTCTGCATAGCACTCGTAGCCGAGGAGGTTTGCGATTTTAAGACGCAAAGCGGTAATCTTGCGGATATTCTCGGTGTTGTCAAACTTGCCACCGATAGCGCAAGAGTTACGAGCCTTGTAGAGTTTCTCCTTCAAGTCGCGTTGTGAGGAGTAGGTTACGAATGGCACGTAACTTGGAGCCTTCAACGTTACGGTCCAACCCTTCTGACCGCGAGCCTTTGCCTCCATTGCCAAGCCCTCCTTCACGAAGTCAGGCAACTCGGCAACCCTCTTTGCATCGGTGATATTGAGCGAGAAGGCGTTGTTTGCTGCCAACGAGTTTTGACCGAACTGCAAGGTGAGTTGCGACAACTCCGAAGAGTATTGACGATACAACTCCTTATCCTCGTCGGAGAGGTTTGCGCCGCTGCGTACAAAACTCTTATAGGTGTTTTCGAGCAACTTCTTGTCCTCCTTTGAGAGGAAGAGTCCCGGATTCTCATATACGGCCTTTACACGCTTGAACAACTCCGGATTGAGCGATACATCGTTGCCGAGTTCGGTCAATTTTGGCTGTATGCGCATTGCAATATCCTGCATCTCCTTTGAGGTGTTGCACTGGTTGAGGTTGAAGAAGACCGAGGCGATGCGGTTGAGCAACTCGCCCTGCTTTTCAAGTGCAACGATGGTGTTCTTGAACGAAGGCTTCGCAGGGTTATTTACGATAGCCTCTACCTCGGCACGGCTCACTGCAATCGCAGTCTCAAAAGCGGGCTCGTAGTCCGAGATTTGAATCTTGTCAAATGGTGGGGTTGCGTGTGGGGTGTCCCACTCGGCAAGTAGCGGATTAGATGTGTCGATGTCGGGTAACTCTACCTTCGGCATATCATCTCCGCAAGCAACTAAAAGTGCTGATACGGTCATAATTAAAAACAATTTTTTCATAATACTACCTCTTTTATATGGTTTCTACTTGTATCGTCAGTTTGAATCTCCTCCTCTTCTTCAATGACAGGCTCAACCCACAATCCGCGAGCCTTTAAGAGTGGTACGCGACTTGGCTCGGCACCTCGGAACTCGCGATAGAGTGTCATACCGTCGCGCTTGCCTCCGCTTGAAAGGAGTTCGCGCAGACGTTGTGCCGTTTTGCGGTTGAAGATGTCGCCCGTCTCGGCAAATGCCTCAAAAGCGTCTTTGTCCAACACCTCTGCCCAGATGTAGAAGTAATATCCCGCCGAGTAGCCGCCGGAGAAGATGTGGGCGAAGTAAGGAAGGTGGTAGCGAGGCTCTATCTCGGAGAGCATCTTGCGCTTCTCGTAGAGGGCGTCGTACTCAAATGTGTTGATATCCATCTCCTCGTATTTCTCTATTGAGTGGATATCCATATCAACCAGCGCGGCAGCCAACAACTCTGTCGTGGCAAAGCCTTGATTGAAGTGCTTGCTACGCTCAATCTTCTCAACGAGTGTGGCAGGTATGACCTGCTGGTTGTTGTAGTGTACAGCGTATGTTTTTAGGAGTTCGGGTTGTAGAGCCCAATTCTCCATTATCTGCGATGGCAACTCCACAAAGTCGCCCTCCACATCAAGAAGTCCGTTGTAAGGGACGTCCGAGAAGAGGAAGTGTAGCGCGTGTCCGAACTCGTGGAAGAGTGTCAGCACCTCATCTATCGAGAGGAGTGCAGGCGCACTCTCTGTCGGGCGTGTAAAGTTGCATACGATGCTCACCACAGGGGCGATACGCTTTCCCTCCTTATCGTGGCTTGGAGTGCGGAAGTAGCCACACCAAGCACCCTGCGACTTGCTTGCGCGAGGGTGGAAATCAAAGTAGAGAATACCAAGGTGCGAGCCGTCGTTATCAAGCACCTCGTATGCAGAGACCTCCTCGTGATAGATAGGTATAATCACGGGGCGGAATGTCAAGCCGTAGAGGCGGTTTGCAAGGTTGAATGCTCCCTGACGCACATTGTCAAGGGCGAAGTATGGCGAGGTCATCTCCTCGTTGAGGTTGTACTTCTGCTTGCGTACCTTCTCGGCATAGTACCACCAATCCCACGACTCAAAGCGTGCGTCGCTCTCCTTTACCTCGCGTCGGAAGAGTTGCTTCATCTCTTCAAGTTCCTCGTTTGCCTTTGCGAGGGCTGGGGTCCAGATGTCGTTCATCAAGGCGTATGTAGCCTCCGGTGAACCGGACATCTCCTCCGATGTTACGTAGTGTGCGTACGACTTATAGCCGAGCAGATGCGCTCGCTCGGTGCGGAGTTTCATTATCTGGTTGATAATATCCTTGTTGTCGTATTCGCCCGTGTTGCAACGGTTGATGTAGCCCTTGTAGAGTTGCTCGCGGAGGTCGCGACGTGTGGAGTATGTCAAGAATGGCAATAGGCTTGGCTTGTGCAACGTGAAGATATATTTACCCTCTTTGCCCAACTCCTTTGCCTTCTCGGCAGCAGCCTTGCTTACCGATTTTGGAAGACCTGCGATATCGCTCTCCTCCAATACGAGTGTAAATTCGTTATTTGCAGCGAGGATATTGTTACCGAAACGCACCGAGAGTACCGACAACTCTTCGTTTATCTCTTGCAGACGCTCCTTCTGCTCCTCGTTGAGCAGTGCGCCACTACGCATAAAGTCGGTGTAAATCTTCTCCACGAGGCGAATCTGATACTCGTCAAGGTCGGTGCTGTTGCGCTTGTCGTATATCGTCTTGATACGCTTGAACAACCCCTTGTTCATATAGATAGCGTCGTAGTGTGCCGACAGACGAGGCATCATCTCCTCCTCAATCTCCTGCATATCTTTGTCGGTGAGTGCTGCGCACATCATCGAGAAGACGTTGGATATGGCGGACAACTTCTCGCCCGAAGCGTCAAATGCGGCGATTGTGTTGGCGAAGGTTGGTTCCTCCGAGCAATCAACGATTGCCTCAATCTCGGCATTGTGTAGCGACATAGCCTGCTTGAAAGCCGGCTCATAGTGCTTGGTCTGGATAAGGTCAAATGGCGGAACGCCGTACGGGGTATCCCACTCGGCTAACAGCGGATTTGACTTGTCGATAGACTTTTGCGAACAAAATGTGGTACTTAATGCGACCATAAGTAGCGATAATATAAGAACTATTCGTTTCATTTCCTTAAAAATTACTATATTTGCTACGCAAAGGTATAAAAAAATCACGAGCAATGCAACTATTCTACGCTGCGGACTTCACCGCACCCGAATATACCCTCTCCGAAGAGGAGTCGCGCCACGCGGTCAAGGTGCTGCGTTTGGCGGAGGGAGATACACTCCATATTACCGACGGCAGAGGCACACTCTATCGTTGCGAGGTCGTTGTGGCGCACCACAAGCACTGCCTTGTGCGCGTTGTGGAGCAACACGACGAGTACGAAAAGATGCCCTACAACCTTGTAATGGCGGTTGCACCGACCAAGAATATAGACCGCTACGAGTGGTTCTTGGAGAAGGCTACCGAGATTGGTGTTACCGAGTTTGTGCCACTTGTTGGCGAACATAGCGAGCGTCGCACCATCAAACACGAGCGCGAGGAGAAGGTTATAACCTCGGCGGTAAAGCAGTCGCTGAAAGCCTATCACCCCTATTTGGCGGAGATTACCTCGTTTGAGGAGGTTGTTGCGCGTGAGTTTTCGGGTCGCAAGTTTATCGCCCACTGTGGCGAGGCGATAGGCGAAAAACGCTACCTCGCCTCCACACTCCGCAAGGGTGAAGATGCGCTTATTTTGATAGGACCCGAAGGGGACTTCTCCCGCGAAGAGGTGGCTCTGGCGGTGCAGAATGGCTTTGAGGAGATTACGCTCGGCACCCAACGTTTCCGCACCGAAACGGCTGCGGTGGTGGCGGTTGAGATGGTGTCGGTGGTGAATAACTTGGGCTGTTAGCCATTAGCCATTAGCTTTTTTAATGCAAAATGCAGAATGCAGAATGCAAAATTAGTTTTCCGTTTTCCGTTTTAACCCCTCTTCGAGGGCTTTTCCTCCTCGCGGCTCGGCATAGTATGCAAGCACCCTCTGCTCTCGCTCCGCAGCGTCAGTTTTCCGTTTTCCGTTCTCCGTTTTCCGCTAAAAAAAGGACTGCCCAAACGAGCAGTCCTCCCACAAATTAACCCTTTTATGCCTCGGATCTTAAAACCGTTGATAACAACGAGTCCAAGTATAGGAGTTCCGCATCTTCGCGCACTACCATAGATAGTAGTAACTCCTCGTCCGAAACATTTTTTAATACCCGATTGTCGATTTGCTCCATAGGCGGTGTTTTTAATGTTTCACACCTAAAACGCTCTCATCGGATATTTTATTGTGCAGAGAGTTTAGCAAAGTGCCAATTTTCTCTCTTTAATCATCTTTCGCAGATTTATCAGCGCGTAACGCATTCGCCCAAGGGCAGTGTTGATGCTGACATTAGTCTGCTCGGCTATCTCCTTGAAACTCAACTCGTCGTAGTAGCGCAACTTGACTACTTCACGCTGCTCGTCGGGCAACTCTTCGACCAATGAGCGCAACTCCTCGGCAATCTGCTCCGAGATGATATCATCTTCAACGGAGTTTTCGGTGATGCGGGTTGAGCCGATTATGTCATAGCCGGCACTAGCCTCGTTGATATACCTGTTTTGCTTCTGGGCTCTGAAATAGTCCAATACGCGGTTGTGTGCTATTCGCATCAACCAAGGCTGGAATTTGCCCTTGTCGGTATATCGCCCATCGTTCATTACGCCCGCAACCTTAATCAACACCTCCTGCAAGAGGTCGTCTGCCACATCTGCGTCTTTGACCATCATTCTGATATAGTCGCGCAGTCGTCGCGAGTGTCGCTCCAAAAGTTGTGATATCACGCTCTTATCACCTGCATTGTAGAGGTCAAGCAGTTGTTTATCACTTAACAAAGTAGCGTTCATACTCTTCTCCTTTCTTTTTAGTAGTTAAAAGAGTAGATTTTTCTCGATAGGCACCAGTGTTTTAATTGTTAAACTTCTAATTTATTTTGTGCGAAAGTCCCTTTTAAGGGAGTTTCCGAGCGCAAGATACGAATAAAAAGTTATTGAGCAAAATTCTACACTTCAACAAAATGCCTATTCGTCTCTCTCTTTTTAAGATGATTTTTATCGCAAAAATAGTGCCACAGTGCTATCTGAAAGGGGAAAAGTCTGCGTTGTTGGATTTTGCGATTTATTGTGTTTGGCGGGTGAATTGCCAAAATTGGGGGTTGAACTGAACATAAAAAAGAGGTGCCGGATAGTGTGCAAACAGAAAATAACAGAAAGATGTGTAAACATATCAAAGATAAAGAGTGATTATCTTTTTCCGGCTACCTCCTTTGCCTATACAACGGGCAAAGATTGTACCAAGGGGGTAATTTTTTACCACTTTTGCCGACGCAAAAAGCAAATTTTGCGATTTTTAACTCCCAATTCTTAATTCTTAATTTTTAATTCTTAATTTTTAATTGTATCTTTGCCCATTATATATATTGTAAGTAAGGTAATTATGGATTACACAAAATACGATAAACCTGTAATTGGTCGCGGTTGTGCCTTTGGCACAAACGAACTCGGGGAGCCTTGCGCCAAGAGTGTTGGCGGTGCGATGAAGTTGCACGAGGAGGCTTGGCTTGAAGAGTATCCAGATAACTTCCCGACAGATATATTTGAGGTTCGTTTCAAGAATACCCGTCGCTCATTCTACCAGAATGTAAATAATTTAGACCTTAAAGTTGGCGATATTGTTGCGGTTGAGGCCCAACCCGGACACGATGTGGGTATCATCTCGCTTACAGGCGATATGGTGGCACGTCAGATGCACCGAATCGGCTTTAATCCGCAGAATGGCGAGTTTAAGAAGATATACCGCAAGGCGCGTCCGTACGATATTGAGAAGTGGCAGGAGGCGATAGCCCTTGAACACGACACGATGATTCGCTCACGACAGATTGCTGCCGAGATGGGGTTGGATATGAAGATTGGCGACGTGGAGTATCAGGCCGACAAGATTAAGGCTATCTTCTACTATATTGCCGACGGACGTGTCGATTTCCGCGAACTAATCAAGGTCTTCGCCGAGCAGTTCCATATCCGTATCGAGATGAAGCAGATTGGTGCGCGTCAGGAGGCGGGACGTATTGGCGGTATCGGAGCGTGTGGCAGGGAGTTGTGCTGCTCGTCGTGGGTGTCGAGTTTTTCAAGCGTTACCACGGGCGCAGCGCGTGTGCAGGACCTCTCGCTCAATCCGCAGAAGTTGGCGGGACAATGCTCCAAGTTGAAGTGTTGCTTGATGTACGAGTACGATGTCTATGCCGACGCTCGTCGCTCTATGCCGCGCTTGCGTGAGCCGTTGCAGACACTTGAAGGTGAGTTCTTCTTGGTTAAGACAGATGTCTTGGCGCGTCAGATGACCTTCTCGTCAAGCAAGGAGTCGTGGAGTAACCTCGTAACAATATCGGCATCTCGTGTCCGTGAGATATTGGCCGCCAACCGTAATGGCGAGAAGGTGGATTCGCTCTTGGGTAGCGACTACGAGCCGGAGGTTGAAGAGCCAACATATCGCACCGAGGAGGATAGCATCACCCGCTTTGATAAGGCGAAGAAGCGCAAGAAGAAGCGCAATAAGTCGCGTGGCGAGGGAGAAAAGTCGCAACCTCAAAGCGAGAATCCTCAAAGCGAGAATCCACAAGTGGCAAAGATACAGAGTGGTGTTCCGCAGGGCGACAAACCGCAAGGCGAGAAGCAGGGCGGTCGCCATCATAACGGAAAGCATCGTCGCCACAATCGCAACAACAACAAACCGCAGGAGTAATGTTTCGCATAGGGCTACTCTCGGCTGTGTTGAGCCTCCTTTGCTGTGTGTCGTGTATGGCACCCGACACAGCGAAGATGGTGGCTGTAACTCCGCGTGGTTGGAGTGAGCCGGCGAGCGTGATTGTGGAGAATGTAGATACCCTCTCATTGCGCAGACTCTCTGTTGCAGTGCGCTATAACAGCGATTTTGACCATACAACACTGCCTCTTACGATAAAGGTGCTTGCGCCCGACGGTCGCGTCTTTGAGGAGAAGCAGGAGTTCCCCATTCGTCAGGGTAGTGGTGCGACGGTGGTATCGGTGTCAGAGAGCCTCCCTTATCGCGATGATGTTATGCTATCCGCATCGGGACAGTATATATTTGTGTTTGAGCCTCGTGCCGAAGTTCGTGGCATTGAGGCTGTTGGAGTAGAGATTTTGACTAAAAATGGGAAAAGATAAGTTACGAAAGTTCGCCGAGAACTTGACCTTTGAGTGCTTTGTGCAACCTGCATTTGAGGAGATGTTCCGCTGCGACCACCCTTTGAAGGGGAATTGGCGCAGAGATTTCTTCAAAAACGACAATCCGATAGTGCTTGAACTTGGTTGTGGTAAGGGTGAATATACGGTGGCTCTTGCCGAGCGTAATCCTGACAAGAACTTTATCGGCGTAGATATTAAGGGTGCGCGTATTTGGCGCGGAGCAAAGACCGCTACCGAGCGAAAGATGGCGAATGTCGGCTTCCTGCGTGCGAGAATTGAGTTTATTACGTCGCTTTTTGGTGAGGGTGAGGTTGATGAGATTTGGATAACCTTTCCTGACCCGCAGTTGCGTACCAAGCGTGCAAAGAAGCGTCTTACGGCACCAATCTTCTTGGAGTATTATGCGAAGTTGCTTGCCAAAGATGGTTGGATAAATCTCAAAACCGACTCACAGCACCTCTTTCAATACACTTCGGCAGTGATTGAGAAGTTTGGGTTGAGGTGTGAGGTGGCAAATAATGATATCTACGGCTCCGGTTATGCCGATGAGGTGTTGTCGGTAAAGACCGCCTACGAACAGATGTATCTTGATAGAGGTTTGCCTATAACCTATACCCGCTTCCAGTTGGGCGAGCGTAAGGAGTTTCCGATGTTTGATTGGGAGGGCGACGACGTCCTTGAAAAAGATGGCGAAGAGGAGAGGAAACAGTTAGGAGATAGGAAATAATGCAGAATGCAAAATGCAAAATGCAAAATGCAGAATGCAGAATGCAAAATGCAGAATTAAAAAAAGCTAATGGCCAATGGCTAATGGCTAACAGCCAAAACAATAGGCTGACCGCTTGGTCAGCCTATTGTTATAAAAGCTCCTCAATCACGGC
>JAFXHB010000046.1 GCA_017536605.1 Alistipes sp. | reverse complement strand
CCTTGCCGGTAGGGGCAGACATATTAAACACGATACTACTATTATTGGTTATGGTGGTAACGTCGCCCTTCTCTACCCAGCCACCGACACCGCCGACATAGAATTGGAGTGTGCCTTCGCCGTTAAAGGTAGTTGTTGTGGCGTGGTTTGCAAACGAGGTGAGCGCAGCCGTAGAGGCGTAGCCCACAACTCCGCCCGCATAGTATGTGGTTGAAGCCGTACCCGTAAAGGTCTGGTCGGCATAGTTGCTTGCGCCATTTATGTCGCATTGAACAGTGCCGACAACACCTCCCACGCGCATATATGGAGCCTCTCCGGTGTATGCCACCGAATTGACAGTTCCGTTCAAGAGAATTGCACCGGTAGATTCATTCACAAAACTTGAACAGTTGGTAGTGCCTGTATCGCTCAATAATCCGCCAACACCTCCGATATGACTTGTGTCGCTTGCCTTGCCGAAGAATCTGATTTTTCCATAGTTGGTAAGGTTGCTCAACACATCTGTTTGGTGTCCAGCATCGGTAGTTGCCAGAAGACCTATAAGACCTCCTTGGCAGACTACCTTTGCGTTATAGGTCTTGCCGCTACTTGTGCTTGGGGACAAGATGGTTATTGTGCCGTAGTTGTCGCAATCTATAAGTTTTGCACCCTCTCGGTTTGCACGTCCGATGATACCCGCAACGGCAAGATAGTCGTTGTTTGTACCTGCGGCTGCATCAACGGTGATGTTTCCGTTGTTGGTGCAGTTCTGGAAGGTTGTCATATTGCCATAGGCAACACTTGCAGAGTTTGCAGGCTTAACGTTGCTATATGCCGCAAAGCCACCAATGTAGTAGTTGTTATCATCGGAGACTGTAACGGAGGATATTTTGATAGTCGCATTTGCCGTATTCTCACAATTGGTAAACTTAATACCATACGAGAAGTAACCGGCAAATCCGCCGACAGAGAGGTCTCCATTTGCGCTACCTGCAACTGTCAGAGGGGCATTACGCTTGCAATCATCAAAGAACATCGTTGAGCCACTCGTGCCGACAAAACCTCCAAAGTGTACGCTTTGACAAGCCGAATTGACGTTGATTGTACAGCCCGAAGTACAGCCGTTGAAGGTTGCGAATCCGCTACCTCCGACGCTTCCGACAAAGCCTGCGACGGCGAGGTCATTGCTTATAGAGCCAACTTTAACGGTGATGCTTCCCGAAGTGGTGCAGTTGGTGAAGGTTGCAGGGTATGCACCCGTATGTCCCACCAAACCTCCGATATAAGGCTTTGGTCCTTCGCTGACAGATGAGCCGGTGATGGTGTATGTCATCGTGCTCTCATTATTCACTCCCGTAAATGCAATCTCGCCCGATGCGTCGCCGATGATACCTCCAAGATAGCAATTCTGCTTTATGCCGGCAATGGTAACGCTACCTTTTGCCGTACATTCGGACATCGTGCCGTGGAACTTGTTTGCGAAGATGCCGAGAGGTGTTACGTTTGACTTGCTGATTTTTGAGTTCAAGGTCAGGTCGTGAATATCTCCTGTTGCAATGTTGAACATTGCGTCCGTAAGACCTGTGATGGTGTAGCCTCCACCGTCAAACTCGCAATCAAAGTCAAAACCCGTGATAGGGGTCCAATCGTATGTTTTATCATCAAAGGTTACGTCGTTCATAAGAATTGCCTTGCTATAATCAAAGTTGCAACTCTTACACATATCGGCAAATGCCATCAACGTCTCGCTGTCGGTGATATGGTACGAGGTGTCGTTGTTGCTGAATACGATATTTCCGTTTGTATTGAACTCGCGTACCTCGCCTGCTACGATAGGGTGCGATGCAGGGGCTGCGATTTTGAACTCCATAATTTTCGAGTCGGTGGTGATGACTCTAACCTCTAACGACTCATATATGCCCGCAGGGATTGCGATAAAGAGATTTGTCGCCTTTGAACTTGATAGTGCCAAGTCGTTACACTTGTACACAACACTCTTGCTTGTGAAGCCGGTAGGGGTAACAACCACCTCACCCTCTACAATCTTGGCGGTGTACAGACCTGCCAACATACCGTTAGGGTTAGTTATGATAACGCGATCCAACGTGATGCTCTCGCCCGACTTTGCAAGGAATGGCAACTTCAAGACACCCGCTGCGTGCTTCATTGCGATATAGGTGTTGTTGCTCTCGCCATACATCGGTGCTGCGCCATTCGAGAAGGAGTTCTCCACGTATGACTGCTCCGCCGCAAAGAGGACCTTGCCCGCCTCGTCTGTTGCCGGATACGAAGCCTTGTATGGAGTACCTCCCACATCTCCGACAAAGTCAAATGACACTCGGCTTGGGTTGTAGCGTATCTCGGTAAGAGGCTGTGAAGCGTAGCCATTTACAGATACTTGGTCGCCCACAGACCAATGCACAGGGTAGGAGTTGTTGCTCTTGTTGCCGAGAGAGGTGCGGCTGCTATCGTCTGCCGAATCCTCCAACGCCATCGTGAGCGTCGTGGTATTAAATAGATTGTTGTTATCACTTGTCCTATCCTCTGCGCACGAAGAGATGGTCGCGAGGAGTATTGTTGCGATAAACAGTCTTGTAAAGTTTTTCATCATTGGTTGTATGAGATTAAAGTTTATTTTGTGGTCTTTATGGTCTTAAATAAAGAGTTTACTCTTTATCCGCGCAAAGTTAGGCAAAAAATATAAAAACGACTATATCTCCACCGCTTTTTTACCCTTTGAGGTGGTTGTTTTTTTTGTTTTGCTCCTATTTGGGTCAAAAATCATATAGCCAATGGAGAATCCTATCTTTGATGGCAGCCACTCTGCCGAGCCGTTGAACGGGTCGGGATATGGAGGCTCCTTCTGGTGGCGTGGGTACATATTTATCTTGCCGTTTGCATCGTAGTCGTTGTACCAACTCCACATTCGGTCAAATGCGAAATAGGCATCAAGCACCCATCGCTCCTTGAAGCGGTGCGTGTAGCCCACACCCAGACCTACCATCACTCCAAAACCGCGTCCGAAACCCTGCTCCCACGAGATAAACTTACCTCCGTTGAAGAGGTAGGGGCGTGTCATATCGAAGAGTTGCATTCCGGCATTTGCGCTGATGTAGAAGCCTTTCGCCTCGCGCTTGATGTAGAAGCGATACTCGTTCTGCAAGATGCCGAAGTTGAAGTGCTTGCCCTTGATGCTGCTCCAAGGTGAGTATGTAGGGTCAATAACTATTGAGGAGTGTGGTCCTACGACAAACTCCAACTGCGGGTTTATGATGCCCATACAGGCGTATATTGTGTTCAACTTCGCATATATCTGCGACTGCGCCATATATGGTGCAGACAACATCGCTAAAAGTAAGACTATCTTTACGACTCTCTTTTGCATAATACAATCTTTTTACGTTACAAAGATAGTAAAAAAATTTAGTCCCCGAAACGCATTAGACAATTCCGGGGACCAAACTTTGAAAAGGGTTAATTATGCTACATAATAGTGTGAAGCCAACTCTACGAACTCCTTAACCTGTGCCTCTTGCCAAGCCTTATCACGACCCAACTCCTGTGCCAAAATCTCGGCTACGCGCGGAGCAGCCTTCTGTGCCTCGCGAGCATCAACATAGAGAAGACGTACACGACGTGCCAAAACGTCATCTACCGTAAGAGCCATCTCGTGGCGAACTGCCCAGATAACCTCCGCTACGGTGTAGTCGTACTTCTCCGAAATCTTCTCACCGAGAGCAGGGTTCTGCTTAATCATATCGAGAATTGCAGGCTCGTCAGCACCATAAACATACATATGGTCTGCCAAGTTCGGATTTGGACGCCAGCCGTGAATCTTCAACTTCTTGGTTGCGCACTTGCGCTTCTCGACCTTGCCCAACTTGATAGCCTTGTCAATGGTGTCCTCCGCCATCTTACGATACGAGGTCCACTTTCCGCCGGTGATGGTGATGAGGTCGTTGTCCGAAACCACAACCTTGTGCGAGCGAGAAACCTCCTTCGACTTCTTGCCCTCCTTCTTTGGCGCAGCGAGTGGTCGCTGACCTGCAAATACCGAAACGATGTCGGCGCGGGTAGGTGCTGGGTTCATATAGAGCGAAGCGGTGTTGAGGATAAACTCAATCTCCTCGTCAAGTGGGCGAGGCTCGCTCTCGGCGGTAGGACGCTGAATATCGGTAGTACCAACAACCACCTTGTCGTGCCAAGGCACTGCGAAGAGTACGCGACCGTCCGAAGTCTTTGGAACCATAATAGCGTAGTCGCTCTGCAAGAACTTCATATCAAGTACGAGGTGAACACCCTGCGACGGAACAACCATCTTTGCCTCTCCCGGCTTATCCATCTGCAACACCTCATCAACAAAGCAACCGGCAGCGTTGATTACCGCCTTTGCCTTTACGGTGTACTCCTTACCTGTGAGAAGGTCTTTCGCTACTACACCGGCAACCTTTCCCTTCTCGTCGTGCAATACATTGACAACCTCGGTGCGATTTGCCACTACGCCACCCTGCTCAACGCAGGTCTGTGCCAAGTTGCAAGCCATACGAGCATCGTCAAACTGTCCGTCGTGATATACCACACCGCCCTTCAAGCCCTTTGCTACCGATGTAGGGAGGTACTTGCGAAGAGTCTTTGCAGTGATAAAGCGTGAACGACCGTAGCCGAAGCCGAAAGAGAGAATATCATAAACGGTCAAGCCACAGAAGTAGAGGAAATTCTCCCAATGGCTGTAATTAGATATCACGAAAGCCTGATCCTTTACGAGGTGAGGCGCGTTCTGCTTCATCAGACCACGCTCGTGTAGAGCCTCGCGAACCAAATCAACCTCCAACTTTTGGAGATAACGAACACCTCCGTGAACGAGTTTTGTGGAGCGACTTGAAGTACATTTTGCAAAGTCCTCGCGCTCAAAAAGTGCTACGCTGTAACCGCGTGCAGCAGCATCAACTGCGCAGCCAAGACCTGTTGCACCGCCACCTACAACCACAAAGTCCCACACCTTATCGGTGTTTTCAAGTTGTTTGAGTAATTCCTCTCTTTTCATTTTTGCTATTTTTATTTGGATTTTATTGATATTCCCTCCATTAACAGCGCAAATTTACACTCTTTTTTGCTGAAAAGCAAAGAAAAACAAAAAGAAAGCAAAGAAAAAGAAAAAAAATAACAGATTTTTGTGAAGAAAAATGGAGATTTTTGGTTGTGGTTTTGAAAATTGAGACTCTTTTTTCGCTATAAAACAAAAAAGCCCGACTGATGTCGGGCAGTCGGGCAGGTAGAGGTGGCGATTAGAAATCAACCTCTGTGCAGTTGAAATTCCTGTCAAATTTCAGATCTACACCGCCGACCAAATCTACTTCGTAAGTTCCATTGTCGCGCTCAATCTTGGTAATCTTTGCACCGTCAAAACGCTGGCGCACAAACTCTACAATGGGTTGTGGTACGATGGTTGCCGGTATGGCACCGCCCTTGTGTTTGATGCTCTCCCAATTTCCGTTGCGGTCAAACTCGATATGAGTGCCGTCGTTGAGTACAACCTTGTATTCGGCGTCAAAAACGCCCCTATCAACAGTCGCTACCGAAACCTTCTGTTGAGGGAATGTCGTAGCGAGGAACTCCATGGCTGCCGATGGGAGTGCATCGATTGTGATGGCCCTATCATCTGCAAAAGCGACTCCAACGCCAAATATGGCGGAGAGGGCGAGGATAAAAAATTTTTTCATACCATTTTGTCTTAAAAGTTATCTCTGTCTTATACGGCAACTTGTATGCCATATATACAACGATTCACTGAACAAATATAGTATAAAAGAGGGACAAAAAGTGATAAAGTTTGGTCGTTAATTTGCATAATCAAAAAAATCTGTTTACCTTTACAATACAGAAACACGAAACAACTAAAAATATATACTATGGCACAACAAGAGAAGACCCGTTATTCAGATGCGGAGTTGGCCGAATTTAAGGAGCTGATTCTCAACAAACTTGAACAAGCACGCCACGAGTACGAGGAGTTACGTGCAACGATAACACGAGTTAATGGTAACGATACCGAGGACACATCGCCTACATTCAAGGTGTTGGAGGAGGGAGCAACAACCCTCTCGAAGGAGGAGTGCGAGCGTCTTGCAGCGCATCAGTCCAAGTTTATCAACAATCTTGAAAAGGCACTTGTGCGTATTGAGCATAAGACCTACGGTATCTGCAAGACCACAGGTAAGTTGATACCTCGTGAGCGTCTGTTAAGAGTTCCGCACGCGACGGAGACTATTGAGGCGAAGGAGTCCCGCAAATAGCATATAAAAGGGCGATTTCTTCGTTAATACGCAAACCCCGAAAATGCTCATTTACGCCAAGTAAACTGCGCTTTTCGGGGTTTGCTGTGCCTTGAAATCGCCTCTTTTCTATGCTATTTTCACTACAATGTGCTTTTCGGGGTTTGCTTGGTTGGGAGAATAAAAATAGGTTGACCACGAGAGCCAACCTATTATGGTATTAAGAATAATTCTTAATTTTTAACTACTCCAAAAGAAACGCCATCTGCTCCGAGATCTTTGTGAAGTCAAGAATATGGAGGTAGTCTATACCGCCCAAGCGGATATGGCTGTCGCCACCGCCATCGCCCATATCGTCGCCCATAAAGAGTATCTGCTCTTTGGTATATCCGTGCATCTTGGCATACTCCATCGTAGCATCGTACTTGTTGTACTGCTTCGCCACGATATCAAACGATGTAGAGCCTCCGATAAATACGGTGTAATCCTTGAATATCTCCAACACCTCCGGATACATCACGCGACGCTTTGCGCGGTCAGGGTCAAATACCAACTTATCCTCCTTGCTTGCCTCAGTGCCGAGGAGTGCGAATGTAACCATACCCGAAGGATGCCACTCGATAGGCTCGCCCGCATACTCGGTATATCCATACTTCTCGCGGAGGCGATTGGTCTCGCGGAGGAAGAACTCCTTGTCAATATCATCAACAACCTGTTTTGTGATTACGAGTTCGCCATTCTCTACCTTGGCGTGCATCATTCCGTAGTTGCCCACGAGGTCGATAGGGTAGTTGCCCATCTGCTTGAAGACGCGTGCTACATTGCCTGCACCACACATCACGAGGTGATACCCCTTTGCGGCGAGTTTGTCCAGCAACTCGCGACTCTCGTCGGGCATTGGGCAACGGTGGTTTGAGAGTGTTCCGTCAAGGTCAAATACGAGCAACTTCTTCTGCTCGCGCAACTCCTTGGCGTGTGCTGCGGTGTACTCTGCCGAAAGAGAGGTAGAGCCATTGTACCACGCCTCAATCTGCTCTGGCGCTGTTTGCTCCATAAGTTGAGTGAATGACAACTCCTGCGGTGCGCTCTTCTGCTCGTTGCAAGCGGTAAGAAGAATCGCTACGATGGCGATAAATAAGGTTGTAAAAGTTCTCTTCATAGTTTTAATAATGTTGGTTTAGTTCGTATAACAAAGTTACAAATAAAATCTTTATCTCAAAACGATGATGTCGTCCATCGCCAAATAGGCAGGGTATAGCGAGCCATCGCCCTTGTCGTCGCTCGCCTTAAAGTCAAACTTAACCTTATCAACTGCGCCCAACGACGAGAGATCCCACTTGTGCCACCCCGAGAACTCCGCCTTGCCATCGCGGAAGAGGTAGAGCGTGCAACTCTTGCCGTTTGGTTGCTCCGCGCCGTTGTCGTCTATGATAAAACCCTCTGCCTCAACATATATCCACCCATTCTCGTCAAGTGGTTGGGTGAGGTGGTTATTGGTGGTTGCTACATAATACATATAGGTAGTGAGGCACACCTGCGCCGAGAGTATCTGCCCTCTGCCATCGCGGAGCGTTATGGCTCCACGCGCGTCGCCGTACGGGGAGTTGCTTCCGTG
>JAFXHB010000045.1 GCA_017536605.1 Alistipes sp. | reverse complement strand
TGAATACTAGAATGCTGTCTTTATCAAATTTGTAATCTTGTTGAAAGGTGAAATTTTTCAACTTAAATAGCATAGATATTATAGCGCCTCTACCAGCCTCGTGTCCATTCTTTTTAATAACTGCTGAAGCTTTGTTTATTTCCAATGAATCAAATAATTTTTCATCCAATTTATCTATGCCAGATTCGTAAGTTATTTTCTTTACATCTAAACAACGGGTGTATTTTATTTGTCCATCATCTCGAATGGTATAGTTTGATGGATATTTTTCTTCAATTGAGAATATCCTTTTATCGTATTCCTTCTTTAGTACAAGGTCAACTCCTGTGATCGTTACTCTATCTTTAGATATAGCATAAGTGTTTGTAGTATAGACGCATAATAATATTAGCGTACATAAAAAGAGTAAGAGTGTTCTCATGGTTGCAATGTGTTATTTGTCATTTCCAACGATCAAACGAATTATCTTAATGATAATGTATAATGCAACAATACCAGATATGACATATATCATGACCTCAATTGCACAGGCTGCGATTTCAAGAAATACAATGAACACTAAAAAGAGAAGAGCCAATATCATAACTTTAAGTTTTTTGCTTGCCCACCAACCCCGAATGTGCGGTTACTATAAAAAAGAAAGTGTGAGGTTGTTCGTTTTATCTGACGATAGGCATTTGGCGTGGCCCAAGAGCAAATAAACAATACCTCACACCGAATGGTATATATAGAAAATGATATACCAAATGCGGTGTAGAGTGTTGTTGCTTATCCTTGCTCTTTGTAAAATCGCCAAATTTTATCGTCAAGGTTAGCGAAACACTTTCACTAATAATGTGTCTGCAATCCGAGGACTGCACCACAAATTTAGAAATAATTTCTTAAATCAACAAAAAATACCCTAAAAAGCCAATAGCTAATGGCTAATGGCTAAAAGCCCTGAAATTTATTCTCTATTGTTGCGGTATTGTGCGTAAAAATTTTTAATTTTGTGCCAAATAAAAAAGCTAATGGCCAATGGCTAATAGCTAATAGCTAAAAAAGACTATGGCAAAACTTCTTCTTTACAACACACTCTCACGCCGCAAGGAGGCGTTTGAGCCGATAAACGAAGGTCGTGTCGGAATGTATGTCTGCGGACCAACCGTATATGGCGATCCGCACCTCGGACATACACGTCCTGCAATTACCTTCGACCTCTTGTTCCGCTACTTGAAGGCGGAGGGTTACAAGGTGCGTTATGTGCGCAACATCACCGATGTAGGACACCTTGAACACGATGCCGATGAGGGCGAGGATAAAATCGCAAAGAAAGCTCGTTTGGAGCAGTTGGAGCCTATGGAGGTTGCACACTACTACACCGAGCGTTACAAGACCTTTATGGCGAAGTTGGGCGTGCAAACCCCATCTATCGAGCCTCACGCGTCGGGACACATCATCGAGCAGATTGACTTCGTGCAGCGCATTCTTGATGCAGGCTATGCCTACGAGTCAAACGGCTCAATCTACTTTGATGTAGAGAAGTACAACAAGGATTTTCGCTACGGCGTTTTGTCGGGTAGAAACCTCGACGATATTGTAACCGAGACTCGCCAACTTGACGGTCAGCAGGATAAGCAGCACTCCTACGACTTTGCGTTGTGGAAGAAGGCTGCACCGGAGCATATTATGCGTTGGCCTTCGCCGTGGAGCGATGGTTTTCCGGGTTGGCATATGGAGTGTTCGGCAATGAGTACCAAGTACCTCGGTGAGAAGTTTGATATTCACGGAGGCGGTATGGACTTGATGTTCCCACACCACGAGTGCGAGATTGCGCAATCTACCGCTGCTCTCGGGCACGACTCGGCTCGCTATTGGGTACACAACAATATGATTACCATCAACGGCAAGAAGATGGGTAAGTCGTACAACAACTTCATCACCCTCGAACAGATGTTCAACGGCGACCACCCTGCCTTGGAGCAGGCATACTCGCCAATGACGGTGCGCTTCTTTATCTTGCAGGCGCACTATCGCTCAACGCTCGACTTCTCAAACGAGGCGTTGCAGGCTGCGGAGAAGGGCTTGGACCGCTTGATGAAGGGTATCGAGGCGTTGCATAAAGCCCCTGCTTCGGCTTCGTCATCGTTCGATGTTGATGAGATTGAGAGTCGCTGTGCCGAGGCTATGGCCGATGACTTGAACTCGCCAATCGTGATTTCGACAATGTTCGACTATGTGCGCCTCTTCAACCAACTATCCGAGGGTAAGCAGACCTTGACCGCCGAGGATAAGGCAAAGGCAGAGGCAACCGTGCAGCGTTGGGTGTTTGATATTCTCGGCTTGGAGAACGAGAAGGCAGAGGCTGCGGGTGGCAAGGATATGGTATCGCCACTCGTAACGATGTTGCTTGATATGCGTATGCAGGCAAAGGCTGATAAGAATTGGGCTTTGTCCGACGAAATTCGCGATAAACTCACCGCTATCGGTATCCGAGTTAAGGACCGCAAAGACGGCTACGATTGGGAGATTGAGTAGCAAATGGGAATAAGAGAAAGGCTCGGTTTTATGCCGAGCCTTTTTATTTAGCATTACTCCCCAAAAAGTTGTATAACAAGAGCTATTTTGAAGCTGCTCGCAGTCTGAAAAAGTTGTATAACAAGAGGGATTTCAAGGTCTGCGAAACTTTTTAATGCGGAGCATACTTTGCGTATGTGAGCAATTAAAAAGTAAGCATAACGCCGAAATCACCTTGTTATACAATTTTTTACTGGTGTTGTGGGCGTAGTAAGTCCTGCACAACCTTAACGGGAGAGAAGGTTGAGATTGGTACATCAACAAAGATGGTACTCCACTTCGCCATTGCGCCATTCCACAAGCCCGGCAACTCCTGCGCACGCAACTCGCGACCGCCGCTTGACTTTGAGGATATAAAGCCCGTCTTCGGGTCGGTATAGCCCATAAGGTCAAACTTTGTGGCATCGGCGCGACGCACACCGCAAACCAAGTCCACAGGGTTGAAGTGGGTAGCCTCCTTCATTAGGTGCATATCCTCTGCCGAAATCTGGCTTGACTCGGCAATCTGCAACGACTGTGTGCCGTCGTCGTTCTTCACCCAGAATGGACCACCACCCGGCTCGCCCTCGTTGCGCACCATACCGCAGACACGGATAGGGCGGTCAAGCAGAGCCTCCAACAACTTGGCATCATACTCGGCAGGTAGTTTCGTGCATAATTTTTTCTCAACGAACTCGGCAACCTCCGCAAGGTTGGCAGAGCCCTCGCGCAACGCCTTCAAGTAGGAGAATGTTGCCGATTGGGTAGCCAACAACACGCCTGCCAAAGCCTTCTTATAGCGAATGGTATCGCCACGCAGAGCGTCGGTAGTAACGTTGTCTATATTCTTCACGAAGATTACGTCCGCCTCAATATCGTTCAGGTTTGAGAGCAATGCTCCGTGTCCGGCAGGGCGGAACAACAACTTGCCCTCGTCGGTGAGGAACGGGGTATTGTCGGGGTTTACCGCAATGGTGTCGGTTGATGGCTTCTGCTCCGAGAAGGAGATGTCGTAGCGGATACCGAACTTCGCCTCGTACTTCGCTACGCGCTCGTCAAGCAGAGCCTTAAATGCCGCCTTATGCTCCGGCGACACGGTGAAGTGCAGGCGCGAAATGCCCTTTGACACGCCATACTCGGCACCCTCAACGAGGTGCTCCTCAATCGCCTTACGTGCGCCATCGGCGTAGTTGTGGAAGGTAACCAAGCCCTTCGGCTTTGCGCCGTAGTTCAAGCCCTCCTTGATGATTGCCGACACTACCGCCTTGTCATCTGCAAAATCTACACCCGTAGCACGCAACTCCTCGTAGAAGGCGAACTTCTCGATATTCTGCAACAGGGTATCTATGCCCTTGCCACGTTTATCCTCATTTACAAACTCGAACAACTCCTTGAACATACGCGTTGCTGCGCCCGACGCGGGGACAAACTTCACGACGTCAAGCCCCTCAACAACCTTATCGTAGCAAGCAATCGCCGCCTCGCACTCCTCCTCCGAGAGGCAAGTGATACCATCTTCGGGCGATGCAGCCTTTACAACTTCAAGCGACGGGAAGCCGCGACGGAACGCCTCAATCTGTCCCTCAACCTGCTCTACGGTCAAGCCGTGAGCCTCAATCTCGTAAATCTCTTTCTCGTTAAACATTGCTGTATGTTTTTTTTAGGTTTAAGCCGATATCTTAACAAAGGTAACTCTTTTTTGCTTAAAAACAAAATGAGAGTGCCCATTTCGTCGTCGGACACCCTCATTTATCGCTACTCTTCAACACATCTCTACGCCATCGACATCGCGATAAGTGCCAATATCTGTGCTGCAAAGATACGCAAGAACATCGTAAGCGGATAGACCGTAGCGTATGCCACCGCTGCACGGTCATTGGTTGCTACCGTGTTGGCATAGGCGAGAGCCGGAGGATCGGTCATCGCGCCCGACATCAAGCCCATAAGTGTAAAGTAGTCCATCTTCATCACCTTGCGAGCGATAACGCCAACGATAAGGAGAGGCAACATCGTGATAATCACGCCATACAATATCCACATATAGCCACCCTCCAAGATGGTATTCACAAAGTCGCTACCTGCGCCCAAGCCAACCGCTGCCAAGAAGAGCGAGATACCAATCTCACGAATCATCATATTTGCCGAGTTCGTGGTAAAGGTTACAATCTTATATTTAGGTCCATACTTCGCCAACAGGATAGCGACAATCAGCGGACCTCCCGCCAAGCCGAGTTTCACTCCCTGCGGTATGCCCGGTATAGGAATGGTGAGCGAGCCGAGCAACACTCCGAAGAACATACCCATAAAGATTGGGTAGAGGTTCGGACGGTCAAGACGCTTCACCGAGTTTCCGAGAATGGTCGATACCTGTTCAAGGTCATTTGCGCGACCAACCACGACAACAACGTCGCCCATCTGCAAGCGCAACTCGTAGGTCGCCACGAGTTCAATACCCGCACGCACAACACGAGTGATTGTTACGTGGTAGTTCTCGCGGATATGCAAATCGCCGATATGCTTTCCATTGAGTTCAGGCTTGGTAACCACAATACGACGCTTTTCGAGGTGCGACGAGGCACTACCCCACTCCTCGTCATTAACCTTTACGACATCACCTATAAGCGACTGCACCAACTCCATCTCCTGACTATTTACCACAATACGCAGGATATCGTTCTCCTGCAACTCGGTCTCGCCCGAAGCGATACGTTGTTGGTTCTCGTGGTCAAAGATACGAGCCACAACGAAGTGGCTGCGCGTCATACGTCCAATCTCGGCAATGGTCTTACCGAAGATTGCGTGGTTGGTTACGCGCACATCTACTCGCACAGTACGAGGAGCGTCGGAACGGGTTGCCTTGGCAGCCTCACGATCTATCTTGATGCGGAATACCCAACGGATAAGCAACATCGAGATAATGATACCCACAACACCAAGCGGATATGCCACAGCATAAGCACTTGCCATATTTTTTGCTGCTACATCTCCTACAACGCTCTGCGCAGCACCCAAGCCCGGAGTATTCGTAACGGCACCCGACAAGACACCGACCATAGTCGTCAGGTCTTCGCCCGACTTAATGTCAAAGTGGTCGCAGACGGCATATATACCGTAGCAGGTAAGGCAGCCAAGCAGGATAATCAACACCGCCAGCATATTTAGTTTTATGCCACCATCTCGCAGTGAGGCGATAAAACTTGGTCCCACCTGAATACCGATAGAATAGACAAAGAGTATCAGACCAAACTCCTTAATGAAGTGGCAGATTTCCGGATCTATTTGCAGCCCAAACTGCGACAACACGATACCCGCAAAGAGTACCCACGTTACACCAAGCGACACCGAGCCGAACTTTATTCTGTTCAGCAACAATCCGATAGCGATTGTCAATGCAAGCACAACCACCGCGTTGGGGATACCCTTGCCGCTTGTAAAGAGTTCAACCAACCAATCCCAATTCATATTGAAAACCGATATATTAAAAATCTAACACCGCCCTCGGAGATACCCAAAGGCGGTGCAAAGATAGATAATTTAACGGAAAACGGAAAACGGAAAGCGGAAAACTTTTAGTTATTTCGTTCTATTTTCCACACGCAAGAACTCCCCGTTTTGTTATTTTATGCCGTATTTTTTAAGAATTTTAGCAATCTTCGGCTGGTACGCCTTGATAAAGCGGTCAAATCCGAGGTCGGTCGGGTGCGAGTTGTCAATCGTGGCGTCGGTACCCAGCACATCGGGCTCTGCCAAGAAATAGACATCTTTATACTGCTTGCGCAACTCCTTCATCATCTCGGCTGCTGTCTTCGTAAGGCTCATACGGGCGGCATACTTCTTCGTATTGAAACGGCTATCTTGGTCAATCGGACTCTGGATAAAGATGAGCGGTTTGCCCGGATGCGCATCAACCATTCCCTTCACAAAGCCCTCTAAACGCTCCTTAATCTGCTTTTCAGATGGATTTGAGAAGGCATCAAAGATAAAGGCGTCAGCCTCGCAGGTCTTCAAAAATGCGAGGAACTGCGGCTGCATCTTGCACTGACCGCTGAAACCGAAGTTGATAAAGTCAATGCCGAGGTTACGGCTCATACGCGCAGGATAGGTCATACCCGAGCGCGAAGCCGAGGCTCCGTGCGTAATGCTTGAACCGTGAATAACAACCTTATGACGGAATGGCGACGGAAGCCCCTCAATCGTCGCCCCCTCATCAACGCCAATCTGCAAACTCACCAACTCACACCACAACGGCAGATAGAGCAGACACTCCTTGTCCCCCTCGGGCAGATTCTTAATCAAGGTCTTGGTGCGCTTATTGTTCTGTGGGAGAGTCGAGACACGTCCCACCGCCGCATACTTCCACTTGCCGTCAGCCTTGATATAGAGGTCCAAGCCCTGCTGCGAGATACCTGTCGTGTTGTCGCCCATACGAGCCGCAACATTCTCCCACGTAGCAGAGATTTGTGAAGAGTTGGTCTTGAAGACCACATATAGCC
>JAFXHB010000044.1 GCA_017536605.1 Alistipes sp. | reverse complement strand
TGCTCGCCCTCAGGAAGCTTAACAACGAACTCCTTGATAAAGGTAGCAACATTGTGGTTGGAGATAACCTCGCACTCCCACTTCTTGATGCTCAACACAGAGTCGGGAACTGCAATCTTCATATTCTCCTTAACCTTCACCTGACAGCCCAAACGCCAATTATCGCGAATCTGCTTACGGTTGAAGAAGCCTGTTTCGGTAGGGAGTACCTCGCCACCACCCTCCAATACCTGACACTTGCACTGTCCGCAGGCACCCTTACCACCGCAAGCCGATGGAAGGAAGATGTCTGCCGTAGCAAGTGTTGAGAGGAGGTTACCACCAGCCTCAACCTCAACGACCTTCTTGCCGTTGTTGATGTCGATAGTTACGCTACCCGACGAGGTCAATTTAGCCTTTGCAAAGAGCAACAGTGCCACCAAAAGGAGTGTTACTGCAAGAAAGGCAGAAATCGCAACTACAATTGTAGTTATATCTATTTGTATCATTTCTCTTACTCTTTTTAAAGGTTACAACTTAATACCCGAGAATATCATAAATGCGATACCCATAAGTCCTGTGATAATAAATGCGATACCCGGACCCTTCAAGGCAGCAGGGATATGCGAGTAGGTCAAACGCTCACGGATAGCGGCCATCATAACGATAGCAAGCCACCAACCAAGACCAGAGCCAAGACCATAGACGATTGACTCCCAAACATTCGCAATCTCGCCTGCATCAACCTTCTGCTGCATAAAGAGTGAACCTCCCATAATGGCACAGTTCACAGCAATCAACGGAAGGAAGATACCGAGTTGGTTATAGAGCGAAGGTGAGAACTTCTCAACCACCATCTCCACCAACTGCACAAATGCTGCGATAACGGCGATAAAGACGATGAACGAAAGGAACGACAAATCAACATCTTTCAGAGCCTCAACAGGTATCCACTTATACAACGCTCCTGCCGAGAGAACATACTCGTTCAAGAGGTAGTTCAAAGGCACGGTCATAGTCTGAACGAAGGTTACCGCAAGACCAAGACCAAGAGCCGTCTTTACGCTCTTTGATACAGCGATATAGGAACACATTCCGAAGAAGAATGCGAAGACCATATTGTCGATAAAAATCGACTTGATAAATAAATTCAACATTTCCATAATCTACTATCCTCCTATTTCTCCTGTAAATCCTTTTTGAATGAACGGTGTACCCAGATGATGCAACCCACGATAATCAAAGCCATCGGAGGGAACAACATCAAACCGCAGTTAGCGTAAACGCCACCGTTGTTGATATACCACTCGGCAGGAATAATCTCAAAGCCAAACAACTTACCCGAGCCAAGCAACTCTCGGAAGAAGGCGATAATCACGAGAATCATACCATAGCCTGCACCATTGCCGAGACCATCAAGGAACGAATCCCAAGGCTTGTTCTGCAAAGCAAATGCCTCAACACGGCCCATCACAATACAGTTTGTGATAATCAGACCGACATAGACCGACAACTGCTTTGATACATCGTAAACAAATGCCTTCAAGACCTGATCCACCAAGATTACCAACGCAGCAATCACAACCAACTGAACGATGATACGGATACGCGAAGGGACTCCCTTACGCAATATCGACATCACCAAGTTGGAGAACGCTGTAACGACCATAACCGACAAACCCATCACAATAGCAGGTTTGAGTTGCACGGTAACAGCCAAAGCCGAACAGATACCGAGTATCTGAACGATGACAGGGTTATTTCCGCTGAGCGGAGCTGTCAAATTTTTCAAACTCTTACTTGCCATTGTTCTCTGTGTTTAATTCGTTAGACACCTCGTTTGCCGTCGCCTTCGATGCCTTGAAATATGGCTCGTACGACTTCAAACAATCTTTAATCATAGCCGACACACCGTCCGAGGTCTTGGTACCACCGGTGATAGCATCAACCTCGTGAGGGTTGTTCGCATCGGCACCACCCTTCTTCAAGATGATACCCTTCAACTCCTCACCATCAAATACGGTCTTACCTACATACATAGCCTGATGCTTTGGAGTAGCAATCTCCGCACCCAAGCCCGGAGTTTCACCCTTGTGGTCAAGAACGATACCCTTAACGGTATTCATATCAGGCTCCAACGCGATGTAGCCCCAGATTGGACCCCAAAGACCTGCGCCATACAAAGGTACTACAACACTACCGTCAGTAGCCTTGAATATTGGGAACTCGCCAGCCTCACACGACGACTTAACATCCTGCAAAGCGGCAAAAACCTTCGCTACATCACCGTTTACGACTGCGCCATCTGCATTAAGCAAAGCAGCCTCTGCAACAACTTCGTCATACGACACCTTTTCAGCGTCATAGCCGAGAGCCTTCACAATCTGTGTCTTCTTCTCGTTCAGCTCATTTGCGTCCTGACGAGGTTTCAAGGCGAGGGCTGCAAATGCAAGAAGCACAGCCACGATAACTACCATCACTACCGAGTAGATGATGATATATACATTACTATTTGTATTTACTTTCATCGTTTTGCCCTCCCTATTTTACAGTTTTAACACGATTCTTACGACGACGGATATTAACCTCAACTACGAAGTAATCAACGAGTGGGGTCAATGCGTTCATAAAGAGAATTGAAAGCATCATACCCTCCGGATATGCAGGGTTAATCTCACGAATCAAAATCGCGATAGCACCCGTCATAAAGCCGACGATATACTTACCTGCCGAGGTCTGTGCCGAAGTTACAGGGTCTGTTGCCATAAAGACTGCACCGAAAGCGAAACCGCCAACGATAAGGTGCATATAAGGTTCAAAGCCCTCGTGTGCGCCCAACGCACCTGCACCGCAGAGGTTGAAGGTATATGCCATAGCCAAACCGCCGACAAATACCGAAATCATAGTCTTCCACGAAGCAACACCCGAAACGAGCAAGATAACCGCACCAATCAAGATTGCAACGGTAGAGGTCTCACCAAACGAACCCGGGATAAAGCCAAGGAACGCATCGAGAGCCGACCACTGCATACCGCCCGTTGTAGCCAACTGCTCCAAAGCAGTTGCTCCTGTTGTTGCGTCGGTACCACCAAACCACTCGCCAACCTGCGACCACATACCGCTATTTGATGGATACCAAACCTTCTCACCCGACATCTGCGGAGTGTAGGCGAAGAATACGAATGCACGAGCCAAGACAGCAGGGTTAAATACATTCATACCTGTTCCACCGAAAATCTCCTTACCGAAGATTACAGCAAATGCAGTACCGAGAGCAACCATCCAAAGCGGAGTGCTTACAGGCATCACCAAAGGAATAAGGAAGCCCGAAACGAGGAAGCCCTCATTAACCTCGTGGCCACGCCACTGCGCTACGGTGAACTCGATGCCCAAACCAACGATGTACGATACGGCAATCATCGGAAGGATACGCACCAAACCGTAGAGGAAGGCATTCCAGCCCTCCAAGCCCACCTGCAAACCTGTATTGTAGCAGCCAAACAAGAGGCAAGGGATAAGAGCGATAACCACAGTAATCATCGTACGCTTGATATCGTTGCAGTCGCGGATATGTGCGCCCTTTGATGTTGTGGTGTTAGGAACGAACAAGAAGGTCTCAAATGCATCAAATGTTGAGTGCAAGAAACCAAGTTTGCCACCCTTTGAGAAGGTTGGCTTAAGTTTATCAACTATATTACGAAGTGCCTTCATTACTCCTCCTCCTTCATCATTAAGTTAATACCATCACGAAGAACTTGCTGAATCTCAACCTTTGAAGGGCAGACGAACTCGCAAAGTGCCAAGTCCTCCTCAATCACCTCGTAGATACCAAGATTCTCCATCTTGTCCAAGTCGTTAGCCAAGCAAGCCTTGATAAGGTGTACAGGGTAGATATCCATTGGGAGATACTTACCGTATGTATCACTCATAACGAAGGCACGCTCGCCACCATTCATATTCGTATTAAGGTTGTACTTGCGCCAAGGCATCAACCACGAAAGATATGCACGCGATACCGAGAATTTGTTGAAGCGAGGCATTGCCCAACCAAGCATCTCGTAGGTGTCGCCCTCCGGAATTGCGGTAATCATATTTGCATTAACACCGAGGAAGCCCTCCTTGCCGACGTTGCGACCTGTCAAGACATTACCCGAGATAACGCGGGCGTGCTCGTTTGACAACTTGCCACCCAAAATCGACGCAACCGAAGCACCTGCGATAACGCGATAATACTTTGGCTCTGCCACGCACGAGCCTGCAACTGCAATGACACGAGACATATCAACCTTACCGGTCAAGAACAAGCGACCAAGGATTACAACGTCCTGAATGTTCAAGGTCCAAACCTTCTCGCCCTTGTTGATTGGAGAGATGTGGTTAATCTGAACACCTACGTTACCTGCCGGGTGCTTACCCTTGAATGCGTGTAACTCAACGCCTTTAACCTGCGGTACTTGACCACAAGCGTTGTACGAAAGGTGAACCTTACCGTCGGTCAAACGGCTCAACACATTGAAGCCCATCTGCAATGGCTGCTGCTCGGCTGCAAGCGCAAAGTCGTAGTCGGTAGCAAGTGGTGCGCTATCAAAAGCCGACACAAAGATAGCCTTTGGCATATCGCTTGGCGAAGCGACAACACCGTAAGGACGCTGAACAAACATCGTCCACAAACCCGATTCAAGCAAAAGTTCAATAATCTGCTCACGCGATGCCTTCGTAAAGTCAATCGTAGGGAATTGCTTGTAGGCAATCTCCTTGTCTGCGGTAACAACAACAGAGAGAATCTTACGCTTCTCACCACGATTGACAGCGGCTACTGTACCGCTGACAGGCGAAGTGAAAACGATCTCCGGACGCTTCTTATCAAAGAAGAGCGGAGATCCTGCCTCTACTGTGTCACCAACCTTTACAAGCATCTTGGGAGTAATACCCTCAAAATCGAGTGGCGACACAGCATATTCCGAAGCCAACGGAGCATCGACTATCGTCTTCTGTGCCTCTCCCTGCAAGCGAATATCCAAACCTTTGCAAAGTTTAATGATTTTCGACATGTTTTTTTTGTTTTTGTTAGTGAATTATAAAATTTGTTATCTATTTTTTGGAAAATTCATCTATTCCCAATAGGGTTGAAACCCTAAAAATCGCCCGCGAAGATACGAATTTTTCGCGAGATTATCCCCCTTTTGTGTTATTTTTTTCACAATTATTGTAAAATTTCACTATCTTTACGGTTGCAATGGTTATAGATATTCACACGCATAATGCGCAAACGCACGCGCAAACCATTAAGACTCTGGGGGTTCACCCGTGGCACGCACTCAATGGCGACATCTCTGCCGTTGAGGCAGGAGCAGTAGAGGTTGATGCTATCGGAGAGGTCGGTTTGGACTTTGTATGCGACGTTCCGCGCGAAAGACAAATCTCACTTTTTCGGGCGCAGTTAGCCATTGCCGAGCGAGTGGGAAAGCCCGTAGTTCTGCACTGTGTTCGAGCCTTTGAAGAGGTGATGAAAATTTTGTCGGAACATCGTCTGTCAGCGGTTATTTTTCACGGCTTTATCGGCTCAAAAGAGCAGGCGCAACGCGCTGTGTCAGAGGGGTATTACCTCTCATTCGGGGAACGCACTTTCCACTCTCCAAAAACAGTTGAGGCGATGCGCTCTACCCCACTCTCACACCTATTTGTTGAGACTGACGAAAGCACTACTCCGATAGAGGAGATTTACACCAAAATTGCCGCGTTACGAGGCATCTCCACAACCGAACTCTCCATCGCCACAAAGGAGAATTTCTCCCGAATTTTTAATTCTTAATTTTTAATTCTTAATTCAATTTACTACCTTTGTGTCAAAGGTTGTAAATTTATGTGGTTAGAGAGAAGCGAATTGCTTTTTGGTAAAGAGCGACTTGACAGGTTGCAGGGGGCAAATGTACTCGTCGTGGGGCTTGGAGGTGTCGGTGCTTACGCCGCCGAGATGTTGGTGCGTAGCGGTATCGGCAAGATGACTATCGCCGACTCGGACTGCGTGGGCGAGAGCAACATCAACCGCCAACTTATCGCCCTACACTCCACCATCGGTCGTCCCAAAAGCGAGGTGCTGGCAGAGCGTCTGCGCGACATCAACCCCGCACTTGATTTGCGGGTTGTGAATGACTACATAAAAGACGAGAAAACCGACCTTCTACTTGATAGCGAACACTTTGATTATGTGGTAGATGCGATAGATACACTATCGCCAAAACTCGCCTTGATAAAGGGCTGTATCGACCGCCAATATCCCGTTGTAAGTTCAATGGGTGCGGGGGCAAAATTGGACCCGACAAAGGTGGAGATTGCCGATATCTCAAAGACGCACCACTGCCCGTTGGCGCATATGCTTCGTAAGCGACTTCATAAGATTGGTATTCGCAAGGGTTTTAAGGCGGTATTCTCGGCAGAGCCACCCGTTGAAGGGGCAATGGTCCTCTGCGAGGAGCAAAACCACAAATCGCAGGTCGGCACGGTATCGTATATGCCAGCAACATTCGGCATTGCGTGCGCCTCGGTAGTGGTGAGAGAACTCACAACACAAACGGAAAACGGAGAATGGAAAACGGAAAACTAAAATAGATTCAACATCGTATGAAAATAGTTTTTTTAGACGAGTATTCGCTGGGCGATATGGACTTAACCCCTATCAAGGAGTTGGGCGAATATGTTGGTTATGACCGCACCTCAAAAGAGCAAGTTTTGGAGCGTTGCAAGGGTGCAGAGGTAGTCATCTGCAACAAGACCGTATTACGTGCCGAGACACTCCGCGCACTACCCGACCTGCGCTTTATCGCCATTGCAGCAACGGGAATGAACAATGTTGATTTGGACACGGCTGCCGAGTTAGGCATTGGCGTAAAGAACGTTGCCGGCTACTCTACCTCATCGGTAGCGGAGGCGACGCTAACATTCGCTCTCTCACTAATGAAGAATACCATCTATTTTGACAACTACTTCAAAAGCGGAGCCTACGCCGCGACAGAGGATATATTCCACTTTGGTCGCCCCGTAAGGCAACTACGTGGCTCAAAATGGGGTATTATCGGGATGGGCGCCATAGGTCGTGAAGTGGCTCGCCTCGCCTCCGCATTTGGTTGCGAGGTCGCCTACACCTCCACTTCGGGGGCAGTACGCAAAGAGGAGTATCCGCAGATGTCCCTCAACGAGTTACTCGGTTGGGCAGACCTCATCTCCATACACTCTCCTCTAACGCCTGCGACAAAGGGGTTAATCGGCGAAAAGGAGTTGCAACTAATGAAGCCGACCTCCATAATTATAAATGTTGCTCGTGGAGGAATAATAGACGAAGAGGCTCTTGCAAAGGCCCTTAACAACAAGATAATAGCAGGTGCCGGGCTTGACGTCTTCTCACGTGAGCCACTACACTCATCACCACTCTACGATATTACGGACAAATACTCGCTCGTTGCATCGCCTCACACCGCTTGGGCTGCGGACGAAGCCCGCAAGGTGCTAATAAAGCGCATCGCGGAGAACATTCAAGAGTATATAGCAAGTCGCAATTAAAGTCCCGTCACGACAAAAGAAAAACGCCACGAAGTTCGTGGCGTTTTCTGATTTATGCGCAACTGATTAGTCAGCAAGAGATACTCGCTTGAATACGAGAACCTTTGCCTCTGCATCAGCAGCCTTGATAACATCCTTAACAGGAGTCTTGCCGTCACCCATCTGGTAACCCTGCTCCTCAAGAGTGTTCTCTTTGAGGAACTTCTGAACACGACCCTTTGCGATGTTCTCAATCATCTGCATATTGAGGTTTGCAGCCTTCGCCTCGCCTACGGTCTTGATGATCTCGCGAGCCTGTGCTGCCTGCTCTGCTGTAATCCAACCCTTTGACTGGTTAGACTCAATGTGATCCTCGCTGTCAACGTGTGCAGGGTTGATACCAGCCTTTGTGAGAGCCGAGTTAATCTCCTTCTGTACGAGCTCCTCCTTGGTCTTCTCAACCGCAGTCTTGAACTCTGCATCAAGAACGCTCTGCTCAACATTTGCAGCCGATACAGCAACCGGATTCATTGAAGCAACCTGCATTGCAACACCCTTTGCAACTTGTGCGTCAAGCTCCTTGTTAAAGCCAACAACAGCAGCAAGTTTGCCAGTGATTACGTGCATATAAGCAGAAATAAATGGTGCCTCAATAGCCTCATAACCAGCTACAACGTGCTTCTCGCCTGTCATACCGGTCAACTCGGTAACAGCAGCCTCTACGGTTCTTCCGTCAGCAAGAGAGCAAGCCATAAGGGCCTCCTTGTCTGCTGGGAAGTTTACGATAGCAGCCTCTGCGATAGCCTGTGCAAGAGCCTGGAAGTCAGCGTTCTTCGCAACGAAGTCAGTCTCGCAACCGAGTCCAACAACGATAGCCTTACCTTCGCCAACCTTTGCAATAACAGCACCCTCAAAAGTCTCGCGGTCAGCACGCTTTGCTGCTACGAGCTTACCCTTCTCCTTGATGATCTCCTTGGCACGCTCATAGTCGCCCTCGGCGTCAACGAGTGCCTTCTTGCAGTCCATCATACCGGCACCGGTCATCTTACGCAACTTCATTACATCAGCTGCCTTAATCTCTATTGCCATAGTTTTTTCTGTTTTTTCTGGTTAAAAATTACTCTGCGTCCTCTGCCTTTGGAGCCTCAACAGCAGCAACGATCTCCGCTGCCACAGCCTCCTCTGCATCAACAGAAGCCTTTACGCTCTTCTTGATACGTGGCTTTGCAGGTTTCTTTGCAGGAGCCTCTGTGTTAGCCTCAGCCTCAACAGCCTCCTTCTCTTTCTCTAACTTACGCTCCTCTGCGCCCTCGGCGATAGCAGCACATACAGTGTCAAGAATCAAAGCGATTGACTTCGCAGCATCATCATTTGCCGGAATTACATAGTCAATTGGTGTTGGATCACAACAAGTATCTACCATAGCAAATACCGGAATGTTCAAACGCTTTGCCTCCTTAACTGCGTTCTGCTCCTTCTGCACGTCGATTACGAACAATGCAGCCGGAAGACGATTAAGGTCTGCGATAGAACCGAGGTTCTTCTCCAATTTCGCACGCTGGCGCGAAATCTGCAACTTCTCACGCTTCGAGAAGTTATCAAAGAGGCCGTCAGCCATCTGCTTGTCGATGGTTGCCATCTTCTTAACGGCCTTTCGTATAGTTGGGAAGTTTGTAAGCATACCGCCTGCCCAACGCTCTGTAACGTAAGGCATACCTACTGCTCCAACCTTTTCGGCAACAATATCCTTTGCTTGCTTCTTGGTTGCAACGAACAACACGCGACGACCACTCTTTGCGATCTGTTTGAGTGCTGCTGCTGCCTCATCCAACTTCACTACTGTCTTGTGAAGGTCGATGATATGGATGCCGTTCTTCTCCATAAAGATATATGGAGCCATTTTAGGATTCCACTTGCGCTTCAAGTGACCGAAATGAAC
>JAFXHB010000043.1 GCA_017536605.1 Alistipes sp. | reverse complement strand
TAAGTCCGATATGGTCGGCAAGTCGCTCGTATGCCTTTCCGTTGCGCTTCAATACCTTCTGCGCCCCTCGCTGATAGGTGCAGGTTATCTGCTCCTTGCGCCCCTCGTCGTGGTGGTACTCTCCGTCAAGCACGAAGAAGGGTTCTCCGTGTCGTGTACATTGAATATCACTCATCGCAAGCGAGGACTTGCACATTGAGAGGTAATAGATTGCATCAACGATATTTGTCTTACACGTACCGTTGTCCCCTACAAAGCAGTTGATACCCTTTTCAAAGGATAACTCCTCCTGCGCGAGGTTTTTGAAGTTTATGAGCGATAACTTTGTTAGATACATCTTACTAAATTTATACGCGAAGTTACAAATAATTGTGGGTAGTGCAAAAAAAAATCGCAATCTTGTAGTTTAATTGAGTAAAAAAGTGTATTTTTGCCATTTAGAAATAGCAAATTAAAATTAAAAACTATAAAATTATGTCAAAAAAGAACTTAACACAAGAGGAGTTGGCTGTTAATGAGGCGGTGAGCAAAACAGAACAGTTTTTTGAGAAATATGGCAAATGGTGCATCGTGTCATTGGTCGTATTGCTATTGTTGGTAGGTGGCGCATACGCATACAAGACCCTTGTATGGGATAAGGACGTAGTTGCTGCCGAGAAACTTATCGTAAAGGCGCAGGAGCGTTTTTCTGCTGCAACTCCTAATTATGACCTCGCACTCAACGGAGATGAGAATGGCGCAGGCTTTAAGCAGGTGGCTGACGAGTATAGTTGGACCCCTGCCGGTAATATCGCAAAGCACTATGCAGGTATCTGCTATTTGAAACTCAACGACTTGGAGAATGCTGCGAAATACCTCGCATCGTACAGCACCGTTAGCGGTCTTGCTAATGAGATTGTAAATGCACAGAACCTCGGTTTGCAGGGCGATGTTGCTGGCGAGCAGGGCGACTATGAGAAGGCTGCGAAGTTCTACGCAAAGGCAGTTAAGGAGTCAAAGAACAACTACACAGCACCGCTCTACCTCTACAAGGGTGGTATGGCGTTGAAGGCTGCCGGTAAGTTGGAGGAGGCAAAGGAGTGCTTTGAGACACTTCTTGCCGATTATCCTTCTGCAATGGAGAGCCGTGATGCAGAGATGGCTCTTGGTACACTCTAATAGCCTCTTGTTATGGTGATAAATGCGAGGTGTAAGCCTCGCATTTTTTAGTTGAGATAGATATTTTATATAGAATAGTATGGAGAGAGAAGTTGCATTGGCAGTAGATGTCCTGCGAAAGGGCGGCATAATCCTCTATCCCACCGATACGGTTTGGGGTATTGGTTGTGATGCTACGAATGTTGAAGCCGTAGAGAAGGTGTACAGATTGAAGCGTAGCGAGGATAAACACTCGATGTTGGTGCTTTGTCGCGATGCAGATATGGTTGTGCGCTATGTAGATAAGGCTCCCGGCATCGCGTTTGAGGTTATGGAGATGTCCACCTCGCCCTTGACGTTGATACTTCCGGGTGCGACGGGCTTGGCACAAAACCTTATTCCGGAGGAGAAGACTCTGGGTGTCAGAGTGCCTGAACACGAATTTTGCAAGATGCTGTTGCGTAAGTTCGGGCGACCTATCGTCTCTACTTCGGCGAATATCTCGGGCGAGGCGACACCGAAGAGCGTGAAGGATATTTCGCGTGAGATTATTGAGGGTGTTGATTTTATGGTCAATCCGCGCTTTCAGGGCAGACCAACCGGTAAGCCAAGTTCAATTATCTCCTTCTCGGAGAGGGGTGAAGTGAAGGTTCTTCGCGATTAGTGCGATATATCCAATAGTGGTGCGCGACGTCCAAAATGTCGCTATGCTCCGTTTGGGGCTCGGTTTTTGCATCTTATTCGCTTACATATAAACAGTAGGGCGATATGAAGGTAGATGAAATGGTTGTTGTTGCGGAGTATAACTCCTCTGTTGAAGCAGAGATGGCTCGCAGTATATTGGCTTGTGCCGGTATTCAGTCATATATCGAGGGGGAGTATATGTCCACAATATATCCGGGCGTTATTCACGCGCGGTTGGTTGTGTCGGAGGAGGATTATGAGCAGGCAAAGACTCTGCTGCGTATTCGGGAATAAAATATAAGGACTCAAAAGAATGAGTCCTTATATTTTATTATGTATATAGGTATTACTCCATCGGAAATACCCGCACTTCGCACACACCCTCCAAGGCCTTTACGAGGGCTTCAATGTCGGTCTTCTCCTCAACCTGCCCGTAGTGGTAAGGGTAGAATAGGGTAGGCTTTATCGCCTTTACAACACGCGCTGCCTGCTCTACGGTCATTGTATATGGTTGATTGACAGGCAGGAATGCGATATCTACCCCCTGCAACGACAATACATCTTCGTTGTCCTCCGTATCTCCTGCGATATAGATTGTTGTACCTCCGAGAGTGAGTATGTATCCGCAATCTTCACGTGCCTTTGGGTGGAAGTCGGTATGCCCCTCGCTGATATTGTAGGCGGGTACGGCACGCACAGAGAGCCCCTCAAATGGCTCTGCTATGCTACCCGGTAACATCGTTGTACAATCGTGCTCAAATGCCTCGGCAGAGGTCTTGTCGCATAGAATTACACAGTCGGCACCCTTAATCTTTTCGATTGTCGCCATCTCGAAGTGGTCGTAGTGCGAGTGGGTTATGAGAATGGCGTCTGCCTTTGGCAACTTATCCCACGCAAAATCGCCTACGGGGTCAATGTAGATATGCTTTCCGTTATGCTCAATCGCCAACGAGGCGTGCGCGAAGAAGGTGAAGACAATCTCCGAGCCATCTTTTGCCACCACCTTATCCGTCGGATAGGTAGGAGCATTTTTGCTACAACCGAAAAGCGACAATAATCCCATAATCAAAAGTAGTTTTTTCATTGCTAAATTGACATTAGCGAGGTAACCGGTGCAATCTTCTCCAAACGCTCCTTGCCCTTAATCTCCTCAATCTCAACGAGGAAAACAAACTCCTTAATCTTTACCTTGTACGGCTCTCCGTCGCGGAAGATGGTGAGTTTTTCGAGCGACTCGGCGATACCGAGTGCAGTGCCACCCGTTGCCAAAACATCGTCAAGAATGGTTACATAGAAGGTGTCGCCCTCCGGAACGCCCGCTGCGATGTCGCTCAAACGGTAGTACAACTTGTCAAAGCCATACTCCTTCTCAATGCAGACCTCAATCAGGTCGCCATCGTTGAATGGTAACTTGCCACTCTTACGCATCGGGATAATGTTCTCAACGATACCCTCCTCCGAGAGAAGCGGTGCGGTAAAGAGGAATGCGCGAGCCTCTGGTGCAGCAACATTTGGTGCGGTTGTCGCCCTTTTCAAAGCCTCTACGACCTCGCGAAAAGCCCTCTTTGACTGCAAGAAGGGGATAATATCTATAAAGTTGATGCCCTCCTTCGGGAAGTTCTTGTAAAATTTAAGTGTCTCAATCATAATTTCAAAAGTCTT
>JAFXHB010000042.1 GCA_017536605.1 Alistipes sp. | reverse complement strand
GCGTTGAGGAGTGTCTGCGCGTGATGCACGAGGCGCACGAGATGAATATCCCGACTACGGCAACGATGATGTATGGACACATCGAGAGCGTTGAGGAGCGCATTGAACACCTGCTCCGTCTGCGCGACCTGCAAGCCGACTGCCCAAAGGGAAACTATGGCTTTACGGCATTTATACCTTGGATATTTCGCTCGGAGGGTACGCAACTTGAAAAGATGGGTTATACCACCCACTTCTCCTCTACGGAGTATCTGCGCCTGATTGCAGTAGCGCGACTTATCTTGAATAATATCCGCAATATACAGGCATCTTGGCTCACTGTCGGTAAGCAGACTGCACAGATGGCACTCCACTGCGGAGCTAACGATATGGGCTCAATAATGATTGAGGAGAATGTCGTCTCGTCGGCAGGTGCGCATAATCGCTTTGATAGAGAGGGTATCTGTCGCGCCATTCGTGAGGCTGGCTTTGAGCCACGACTTCGCGACCAACTCTACAATTATAGGTAGTCTCCCCGCTTATACATCCGTTTAACCACCCAAGACCCTTGTTGACGGTGGTTTTTTGGTATTTATACCTACTGCCAATTCGTGCGTAATCGCTACCTTTGCACCGATAAATTATCTCGTAGAGAGTATGGGAAAATACTTTGATATGCTTTTGGAGGACGTGCGCGTCAAGGAGGGCTTGAAGGCGTGTATGAACTGCGGTGTCTGCACGGCGATATGCCCTGCTGCGGAGTTCTACGACTACGACCCGCGACAGATTATTACGGCGGTGCAGTCGCGTAGTGATGTTGAGATTGAACGGTTGCTCCGAAGCGAAACGATATGGTACTGCGGTCAGTGTATGTCGTGCCGTCCTCGTTGTCCGCGAGGAAATACTCCCGGCTATATAATTCAGGCGTTGCGCACTTTGTCGCAAAGGCTCGGCCTCTTTGTTGAGAGCGAGAAGGGGCGACAGCAACTCGCCATAAAGCGCACCATAGGGCACAATATCTGGAACTCCGGCTACTGCCTTGTGCCGCGTACGATAGACCCCGACAAGCACCCGGAGCAGGGTACGGTTTGGCGTTGGGTGTTTGACCACGACAAAGATGTATATGGTCGCTTTACCCCTTCGTATGGCAAGGAGGGTGCCGGTGCATTGCGCAAGTTTGACGAGAAGACGATGGGTGAGTTGCACCGCATATTTGATATTAGCGGTGGTACGGCACTCTTTGAGGATATAGAGCGATACTCCGACGCGAAGGCTCGTGAGATGGGCTACAATGGCGCAGACGAGGAGTATATGAACGATGTTTTCACAAAAAATACGATGGAGATATGGTAGAGAGAGCGAAATGGGCAGAGTATGAGAAGGCGATAGCCGACGACCACTTCTACTATGCACGCTCGTGCATACGCCAGAACTTCTTTCCGGGTAGCGAAAAGGCATTCTTGGATATATTGAAGAATAAGTTGGGTAAGGATATCTACGACGACCCGATACACACCTCGTGTACGGGTATCGGCTACCACTCCGATATCGTACCACTTGAAACGATAATGACGGTGGTGGCACGTCAGTTTGCGCTGATGGGCGAGGCGGGTTACGAGAACTTCGCCACCTCGTGTATCACCTCATTCGGAATCTATACGGAGATACTCCACACGTGGGAGGAGTTTCCTGAAACGAAGGAGCGCACCGCCGACTATCTGATGAAGGCTACGGGCAGAGAACTCGTTGTGCCGAAGAACTTGGCGCATACGTCGGACGTGATGTACCACTTCCGTAAGGATATTGCCGAAAAGATGGTGCGCCCGTTAGTAAATGTCAAGACAGGCGAGCCACTGCGTGTGGTGGAGCATATCGGTTGCCACTACGCCAAGATATTTCCGAAGTCGGGTGTCGGAGGCTCGGAGTTTCCGTATGTCTTGGCAGGTATGATTGAGTCGTGGGGTGGCGAGGTTGTGGACTATCCTGAACGCCGACACTGCTGCGGTTTTGGATTTAGGAACTACCTCGTGCAGGCAAATCGTGGTTACTCGATAGCCAACTCGCAGAAGAAGTTGGAGAGTATGGCACCTTATCGTCCGGACTTTATCGTCTGCAACTGCCCGGGTTGCTCGATGTTCTTGGATAAGTGGCAATATGCCATCGCCGAGATGGAGGGCATAACCTACGGACAGCGCGGTTGCGGTATTCCTGTCTTGACCTACGAGGAGATGGCGGGTTTGGTCTTGGGCTATGACCCGTGGGAGTTGGGTATGCAGATGCACGCCGTAGATGTAGAGCCTCTGCTCAATAAGATGGGCGTGGAGTACGACCCGTCGGCAAAGTATCTCGGCAAGAGTGGTAAGTATATAGGCAAGCCTGCACCTACGGTGGTGAATCGCGCGGTTGAGGCATCGGTCTATAAGTTGAGAGGTTAGTTTTACGAGATTTATACAATATATATAATATGTTGAAGGTTGCAGTTATAGGTGGCGGTATCGCGGGTATGCAGACAGCATTGCGTCTTCGCGAGTTGGGCATAGAGCCGATAATCTTCGAACGCGATAAGGAGTTGGGCGGTAAGGTGCGTAATTGGCACCTCCTCTTTCCTACCTTTACCGAGTCGGAGGCGGTGCTTCTGCCACTCAAAAATAGAGTTGCACGCGAGAAGATTGAGGTGCGCCTCGCGACGGAGGTGCGCGAATTTGACTCCACGAGTGTAACCCTTGCTTCGGGCGAAAAGATTGTCGTAGAGGCTGTTGTCGTATGTACGGGCTTTACGATTTTTGACGCACGCGTGAAGGACGAATATGGATATGGCATCTACGATAATGTCTATACCTCGGTTGATATTGAGCGTATGTTTGTAGATGGGAAATTTGCACATTGGCGCGGTGAGGAGCCGGAGCGAATAGCGATTCTTCACTGTGTAGGCTCTCGCGATGAGAAGGTGTGCCAGCGACACTGCTCAAAGGTGTGCTGCGTTACGGGTGTGAAGCAGGCGATAGAGTTGAAACGTCGCTTCCCGAAAGCCGACATCTTCAACTTCTATATGGATATACGTATGTTTGGTCCGGGCTATGAGGAGTTGTACCACACGGCACAACGCGAATACGGCATACACTTCGTGCGAGGACGTATCTCGGAGGCGAGTCCTCTGATGGACGGACGAGTGCAGATTAAGGCGGAGGATACACTCACGGGAAGACCTCTGCGTATGTCGGTGGATATGTTTATCCTCTTGGTGGGTATGCGCTCAAATAGCGAGAACGAACACTTTGCCCGTACGGCAGACCTGCGCTTGGCGGATAGTGGTTTTATGCAGCCGAAGGACCTCTTCGTGAACAACGTCTGCTCGAATGAGGAGGGTATCTTCTACGCGGGAACGGTAACAGCCCCGAAGAGTATCGGTGAGGTGTTGAATGAGGCGAGTATGGCAGCAGACCGTGTTGCCGAGTATCTTAAAGAGAGATAGCAATGGCTCTAAATTTTGGGTATAATATATCAAAGCCACGCGTGATAGATATAGACCGCAACAATCTCCGCAAGAGTGTGGAGATAATCCGCGAGTTGCCGGAGTTGCAGGCGTGTATCGGTTGTGGCACCTGCACGGCGAGTTGTACGGCGGGAAATCTCACCTCGTTTAACTTCCGCAAGGTGCATACCTTGGTGCGACGAGGCGAGTATCAGGGCGCATACGAGGAGTTGAATAAATGTATGCTCTGTGGCAAGTGCCGACTTTTGTGTCCGCGCGGAATAAATACACGCGGAGTGATAATGTTGATTAAACGTAAATTGGGGGATTTCTAATGAGTTTCTACGCACCTTTTACACTTCCGTTTATCATAGGAACAACCATCTTGTTCCTTGTCTTGATATGGAAGTATCTATCGTGGTTCTTTGATCTCCCACGTTCCGATAAAAGGCTTATCTTTAAGGGAATACCGACATTTGCAACCCTCCGTTCATTGTGGGAGGTGGTGCGCGAATGTCTTCTTCACGTACGTATATTCAAGGTTGATAAAAGACTCGGCTATATGCACGCCAGCCTTGCCTTTGGTTGGTTCTTGCTGATTGCGATGGGCTCTCTCGAAACGATAGCCTATCTCGGTTTTAAGATGGTGCCGTTGCAGGGACACGTCTTCTTTAAGTATTTTGCCGTTGCGAATGGTATCACCGAGCATAAGGCGGGGTGGGACTTTGTGATGGACTTTTTGTTGGCGGTGGTTCTATCGGGACTCTTGATGGCGTGGTTTAAGCGACTGCACTCGCGCTCGGTGGGTATGCGCCGCACGACACGACACGTCTTGGGTGATAGGGTGGCACTCTCGTTCCTGTGGTTTATCTTCCCGTTACGTCTTGTGGCGGAGAGTATTACAGTAGAGTTGTATGGCGGTGGTAGTTTTCTGACCGCCTCATTTGGAAACTTGCTTGATTTAATCTTCGGGCACACGCTTCTCTCGTATGCCTATGAGCCTGCGTGGTGGTGCTACTCGATTGCATTGTGCGGATTCTTTGTGGCGATGCCATTCTCGCGATATATGCACATCTTTACCGAAGTTCCGCTTATCTTCTTGCGAAATTATGGTCTTCGTGCCACATCTCGCAAAAAGTCCTACGATAATTTTGAGGTGCAAGCCTGTTCGCGTTGCGGTGTCTGCATTGACCCTTGTCAGTTGCAGTCGGTGCTGAATATAGATAGTGTTCAGTCGGTCTATTTTGTGCGCGACAGACGCTACAATATGCTTACTCAACAGGTGGCGCAGAACTGCTTGATGTGTGGTCGCTGTGCCGATAAATGCCCTGTGGGAGTGAACCTTTTGACCTTGCGTCAGAACTCGCGTGATGCGATGCGCAACATTCCGGCAGAGCGTCGCTACGACTATTTTAAGGGGCTTGACCGTTCGGAGGGTGCGGGTAGAGTGGGCTACTTTGCAGGGTGTATGACACTCCTCACACCACGCACAATGACCGCTATGGAGCAGATTTTTGAGGCGGTAAATGAACAGGTGTGGTGGGCGGACCGCAATGGCGGAGTCTGCTGTGGTCGCCCGTTGAAACTCTCGGGCGAAACCGACTCGGCTCGTAAGATGATGCGATATAATACTGAACTCTTCCGCAAACATAATATACGAACGTTGGTAACCTCCTGCCCGATATGCTTGAAGGTCTTTAAGGAGGATTACGACTTGGAGGGCATCGAGGTACTGCACCACTCGGAGTATATTGAGCGTCTGCTTCGCAATGGGCGACTTACGTTGGAGAAGGGTGTTACGAACTATACCTATCACGACCCGTGCGAACTTGGACGCGGTGGTGGCATCTACGAGGCTCCGCGTACGGTTATTGAGGCGGTGGGTGCGCTTGTTGAGGCGGAACACAACCGACGCGATTCACTCTGTTGTGGCTCTTCGTTGGCAAATACGGTGATTAACGATGCCTCGCAGTTGCGCCTTGCATCGGCACTGACCGAGGAGTTGGAACGTACGGGCGCAGACTCGATTGTTACAGCCTGCCCACTCTGCAAAAAGGCACTCTCGCGTACCGCCAAGGAGCGAGTTTACGATTTGGCGGAGATAGTCGCCGAGCATATTACAAAATAGAGAGTTCGCCACAAAAGAGATACCCGAATTTTGCATTTTGCATTTTTTATTTATACCTTTGCAGCCGTGAAATGGGCGTTTAGATATAAGGCGTATATCGCTTATCTACTTGCAGCAGTGTTAGTTATCTCACTGTCAAGTAGGACCTATCTCACCTATAACGCCACCTGCTACGATAGAGTAGATACCGAAGAGACGACCTCTGTACCAAACAGAGCATCGTTTGTCTGTAACTGTCCTATTTGTAGTGCAGAGGAGTTCTTCGCTATTGAGGCCGAAGAGTTTGATTATCACCCTATTATTGCAGTTTTGGAGTTTGAGCAGGAGATCCTGCCTACCGCCTCGGCAAATAGGGTTGTGGTGATCTCATCACTCCGCGCCCCTCCATATTTATCCTAAAAAGACAGATATTTTATTGTGCAGTCCAAGGAGTGCGCAAAAGATTATTTTTTAGTGATAAATATAAATAACCCAAAATGAAAAAAATACTCTCAACTATTATAGTTGTGTGCTTGGTGTGTATATCTGCCACAGCACAGCATAATCAGCACCGTCATCAGCACGGACAACAGCACAATCACGCCGCAGGCGAGAAGTGCGAAGCAACAATTCACGGACACGTAATAGACTCCAATACAAAGGAGCATATTCCATATATAACAATTACAATTGACGGAACGACCATCGGAACAACCACCGATGCAACGGGACACTACACCCTCTACCACGTGCCGGTAGGTAAATTTAAGGTTACCGCTTCGGCGTTAGGCTATGCCAGTCAGACCAAAGAGGTTGATCTTGAATGTAGTGTTGATATCAATTTGAATTTTGAAACCACCGAATCGCAGATATCGCTTGATGCGGTGGTTGTGTCGGCAAACCGTAACGAAACAACACGTCGCGAAGCCCCATCGTTGGTAAATATCGTAGATTCAGACCTCTTGGGTAAGGTCTCGGCACCAACCATTGCGGAGGGATTGTCGTTCCAACCGGGTGTGCGCGTGGAGAACTCGTGCCAGAACTGTGGTTTTGCACAGGTGCGTATCAACGGACTCGACGGTCAGTATTCACAGATACTTATCAACTCTCGTCCGATATTCTCGGCATTGGCGGGAGTATATGGCTTGGAGCATATCCCTTCAAATATGGTAGAGCGCATTGAGGTTGTACGCGGAGGTGGCTCGGCGTTGTATGGCTCATCGGCAATCGGTGGTACTATCAACATCATCACGAAGGAGCCGTTGCGCAACTCTGGTGAGTTGGCTCACACCCTCACCTCAATAGGTTGTGGCAAGTCGTTGGATAACAACACCACGCTGAACGCCTCGCTTGTAACCGATGACCGCAAGGCGGGACTTACAATCTATGGTCAGAGCCGTCTGCGCGACGAGTACGACCACGATGGCGACGGCTTTGTGGAGATTCCCGTTATCAAGTCGCAGACTATCGGAACGCAGGCATATATCAAGACCAGCGCATATAGCAAACTGACACTCGACTACCACGTTACGAATGAGTATCGTCGTGGTGGCGACCTGTTGGACCTCCCGCCACACGAGGCGTGGATTGCCGAGACTACCGACCACCTTATCAACAGCGGAGGCTTGACCTTTGAGGGTACATCAAAGGACTCGCACCACCGTTATAGTGCCTTTATCTCGGCACAGGCGACCAATCGCGAGAGCTACTATGGTGGTGGACAAGACCCTAACGCCTACGGCAAGACCGATGGAACGACGGCTGTTGCGGGTGCGCAGTACCTCTACCGTATCAAGTTCTTTGAACTTACAACGGGTATAGAGTACAATTACGACTACCTCTTTGACAACTCCTTCGGATATAATCTTCGTACCGAGCAACACGTGCATAATGCGAGTGTCTTGGCGCAGGGTGAGTTCAAGTTTAAGAAGTGGGGCTTCCTTGTGGGAGGTCGCTTGGATAATTGGTACAACGCCTCAAACAAGAAGTTCTTGTGTATCCCATCACCACGTGTAACCTTGCGCTACAACCCTACACACGACATCAACCTTCGTGCGACGTACGGCTCCGGTTTCCGCGCTCCACAGGCGTTTGACGAGGATTTGCATATCCTTATCGTGGGTGGCGACCGTACCCGTATCCGCTTGGCTGATGACTTGAAGGAGGAGCGTTCTCACACCTTCACCGTGTCGGGCGACTTCTATAAGACCTTTGGTCGTGTACAGACAAACCTCCTCGTTGAGGGCTTCTATACAATCTTGGACGATGTGTTTGCACTTCGCGATACAGGTGTTGTAGATCCTGTCGATAACGCAATGATATACGAGCGTTATAATGGCTCTGGTGCAACGGTTATGGGCTTGAACATTGAGGCGAAGGTTGCCTATATGCCTTGGGTTGAGGCTTCGGCAGGCGTAACCTTGCAGAGAGGACGCTACAAGAAGCCAGAGCAGTGGAGCGAAACAGCACCTGCTACGAAGCATATGTTCCGCTCGCCTGACGTGTATGGCTACTTTACGATAACAACACAGCCTGTCAAGAACTTTAAGATTGATGTGTCGGGTAACTATATGGGACGTATGTATGTCCAGCACTTTGCGGGCGGTATCCTCCCTGACGGTACTACTCTTGCGGAGGATAGATTGGAGCATACAAAGCCATTCTTTGATTTGGGAGTGAAACTCTCGTACGACTTCAAGATTTGGAAGACTCTCGGTATGCAGATAAATGCAGGTGTGCGCAATATCTGTAACTCATACCAAAAAGACTTTGACCGTGGCGCAGACCGCGATTCGGGCTATATCTATGGTCCATCGCTTCCTCGTTCAGTCTTTGTGGGTGCGAAACTCTCGTTCTAAATACTATAATATATAGTTGTATGGCGCAAGAAAATTTTTTGATTTTCTTGCGCTTTTTATATATTTTGACACAAGTTGTCAAAAATGCCCCATAATTTTGCACCATAAAGGATAAAAAAGGTAAAATTATGGAACTTGACATTAAACTTTCGATTAACAAAAAGCACGAGTTTTCGCACAACACCTTCATCTTGAAGTGGAATCCTGCCATCTCCTCCTACACTATGGAGCGACTTGACAACGATATGGCAGAGTGGGCAGATGGAATGTGGAGCGATGATTTTGATTGGAGCGTTTATGAGTGGCAGAAGGCTCACAAGGGCGATCGCTTCTTTATGGTGCGTGTCGGCGAGGGCAACACGGGTCTGTTTGCCGCCGGTCGCTTCACTTCGGAGCCATTCAAAGATGAAGATTGGTCGGGCAAGGGACGTGAGGTCTATTATATGCAGATGGAGTTTGAAACTGTCTTTCACCCGGAGCGTGCCGAGATTATTACGACCGAGGAGTTGGAGCGTGAACTCCCGCACCTTGATTGGCGCAAGGGGCACTCTGGACAGATGCTTGATGCAGAGTCGGCGGAGCGTTTGGAGTTGATGTGGCGCGACTATGTAGGGCGCAACAAGTCGCTCTATCTGCCACGTGCCGTGAAGAATGAGTATTACGACTCGCGCTCGGATATCGACAAGGCGATAGAACTCGCATCAAAGGCGCACGCTGCCGACTACGACCTTGACGGCAACCCTACAATTCTGCACCCGTTGGCGGTAGGTATGATGGGTAAGACCGACGCGGAGCGTATCGTGGGCTTCCTGCACGACGTGGTTGAGGATACACGTTACGACTTTGATGATTTGGAGGAGATAGGCTTCTCGGAGGAGGTTATCTCGGCACTGCGACTCCTTACGCACGACAAGGAGACCCCCTATATGGAGTATATCGAGCGCATCTGCAAGTCGGGCAACAAGACTGCGATAAATGTTAAGTTGAACGACCTTCGCCACAACCTTGCTCGTGGTCGTGAAGGAGGACATCTCCGCTGTGTGGAGAAGCATACGAAGGCGTTGGAGTATATAACTTCACAACTTTAAACATAAAGAACTTTCTATTTAAAGTAACTTCAAACAGAAAGGGTGTGTCTAAAAATTGTTAGACACACCCTTTATTACATATCATTCGTATTCTAAAATCTAAACCCAAAAGTAAGGGCGACATTGTGGTTGTCAATATCAAGACCATATACCGGAGAGGAGTTTACGCCGAGGTTGTTCTCCGAGTAGTAGGTGTCGTAGAGGGAGTAGTTGTCGTGGCGGAATTGGTACGCCACATCTATTGAGACAACCTTACTTACACGGAAGCCGATACCTGCCGAGCAGTACCAACCACCATCTCTTACAGGCTCTGTGAAGATTGTCCCCTTATCCTGTGTTACACTCCACAGATAACCTCCACCCACGCGAAGGGCCATTATCGGTAGTGGCTTTGCCTCAATACCAGCACGCACGATATGTTGATTGCGGAAACCGTTTTTGAGGTCGCTGTTGATAAAGCCGTAGTCAAGCGGAGCATCTGTAAGGCGAGTAGCGCGGAAGGCATCGTACTCATAGTCTGCCGAGATAATGGCGTACTTGCCTATCGTGTAGGAGATACCAGCCAAAAGGCGTGTCGGGGTGGTGAACTCCCAACTATAACGTCCGCTATCGGTCAATTCGGGAGTTCGTGCCGAGGCGTACAACTTGCCATCTTGCAGATTGTAGTTTTCGGGGTTTGTTCCCGCGCTATCACATACGGAGTCGATAATGCCATAGTAGGAGTAACTTACCGAGTAGTAGGTTGGAGTGTGTATCGCAAAGCCTATACGCAATGACTTGACAGGTCGCACAACAAGACCGAATTTAGCACCTACACCCGTTCCATTTACGCGCATCTGCTGTGCGAGAGTAAATTCGCGCAACTGGTATGGCATAGCGGTAGGGTCAGGGGCTTCGCCTGCGGCGTAGGAGATATTCTCCCCGTAGTAGATCGTCTGGGTGCGCGATATGCTCTGAATATCAAGCGATGCACCGAGATAGAGTATATTTCTTACGTTGAAACCGACTGCAAACGAGAACTCGCCCGCCGAGCCACGACTCTTTACACGCGAAAATTGGTCAATGGAGGCGTTGGCTCCAATCTCGTCGGGATACCAACTGTTGCCTACGCGGTTAATCAAACGTCCCTTGTAGGCAAGAGCCGTACTCCAATAGTATGGGTTCATATTAAAGTCGGAATAACCCACTTGGTCGCAGATGTGATTCTCTCCGTTAATTTCCAAGCCGTTACGATTGGCGATGTCGGCAAAGGCATCTGCAATGGAGGCACTGCCCGATGCTCCGTGATAGTTGAGGTTGTAGTTGTAGTCGGCAACCTTGTTGTATCCGAATGCAAAGTTTATGGCGAGCAGGTCGCCCGTACCCTCATAGACCTTGAACGAAGCACCTATGTTGTTGATAGAGAATCGTGTTTGGGTGTTCAACTTCTGGTCTGCGCCCAAAACTCCGCTATTCTCTGCGCGATGCACCCCAAGTCCGAATGTTACCGAGATATCGTTGTGCTGGTACATACCGAATCCCGCAGGATTGACTCCCAACGACGCCATATCGGCACCGAGAGATGTGAAAGCGCCTCCCATAGCCATAGAGCGTGCAGTTCCTGCATAGTCGCGCTGTGCGAGCGAATGGAGCGATGGTGCCGAGATGATATCTCGGTCAAAGACCAAACCTGTCGTGGCGTTGCTCTGTGCCATTGTGCTTGTGCAGAGGAGTAAGCCACCTACGAATAGAAATATATGTCGTCTCATATCTGCGAACATTTATCAAACTATACTTTCTCTATCTTCCGTGTGTAGAGCTACCTCGGTATGAGGAGCCTCCACCTCCTGATGGGTATGATGGTGTTGAACGGTATGTTGAACTTCCTCTTGAACCACTGCTACGATATGTTGAGCCTCCGCTACGCGATGACGAGGAGCTGCTGCTGCCTGAACGATACGACGAGCCACTCGAAGGTGTTGATTGGAACGTTGTCGTGCCACCTCGGTATGAAGAGCCTCCACGTGCGGCAGGTGCAGGAGCATTGGTGTTGCGATATACACGTCCGCGGTTAGGGTAGTAGCCCGTATTGCCTACGCCTCCGTGATGTGGAGGGTAGTGGTGATGATAGTGCGGATAGTAGTGGTGATAATAGTATGGGTAGTATGGATAGCCCCAATAGAAATATGGGTTATAGATACCCGAATACCAGTAACTGCTCCACGGATAGTGATAAGGCGAGCCCCACCACGTGCCGGCATAAGGGTTGCCCCAGCCGTAGTACCAACTATACGTAGGCATTACCGATGCACCCCACGTTCCGAACATTGAGGTTATATACTTCGGCTCTACCCACACCATATCGCCCGATACCATTACATTGTAGAATGCAGGGTCGTATGCCGAGGCATAGCGGAAGGCATCGGAGTAGCGGTAGGTGTAGTATGATGACGGCATACGGTACGTAGGCGAACTGAAACCGAACAGACGGCGAGCATACGCGCTCTCGTAGTCGTCGGCAAGCACCGACTCAAAACTATCTACAAAGGCGTTGGACTGCGCCAAACGCGAGTCGTATTGGGACTTTGCCGCCTCTCTCTTTGACATTGCACGGAGTCGGTTGTCGGCAATTTTATCCTTATCGTGAACTTCGTATAGGTCATCATCGTAGGCTACGCTTGACCACGTTACACCACACCCTGCAAGTAGTATTGCGGTGAGGAGTAGTGCCTGTATGGTTAGTATCTTCTTCATAGCGTAAAAACTTTTATTGTTCAAACGAACTAATCAGCCAATTTATTGCAATGCAAATATAGTACAAATTGGTGTAATTTCATAGATATATTTATACTTCTCGGTGAAAAGCCGAAATTTGGGCGTGAAATAAAAATAGTTTTATAAAAAAGTTGTGGCAAAGAAAATAATTTGTATATTTGCACCGCAAAACCGGAAGGGAAAGATGCCGGAGTGGTCGAACGGGCCGCACTCGAAATGCGGTGTACGGGTAACTGTACCGGGGGTTCGAATCCCTCTCTTTCCGCCACAAGGAGCAGTGATTTTCACTGCTCCTTTTTTTGTGGCGTCAAGAGAGGGATTCGTTCAGCTTGTTGCGCCTCGGCAGACTTGTCTTCGGTTGTGTCGGTGGTGCATCGCTTTGCGATTACGATGCAAAGAGCCGATACCGCCAAGTAAATAAATTTTCTTGTCAGTATCGACTCTTCACATCAGACCTTCGGTCTTGCACCACCTCCTCTCCCTTCGGTCTGCTCTCGGCTTCTGCCGCCGGTCGAAGCACGAAGATTGGGGGCGTTAGGGGTGAGTACAGAGCACTAGGTTTGCGCTATCCTATATTTCCTATCAAACCCGCAAAAAAGCCAATGGCCAATAGCCAATGGCTAACAGCCAAAATAATTCTTAATTTTCAATTCTCAACTCTTAATTAAAAACTAAAAGTTTTTTCGTATCTTTGCCACGATTTGAAACTAATAATAAAAAGAGATAAAACTACTATGAAGAGACTATTTGTTCTACTACTACTGTTGTGTGGCTTGGCAGGGGCGGTATCAGCCCAGACTGCTCGCGAGGAGATAGATGCACATCCTCATATTGCGATGGCGACGCACTCGGTCTATGCCTCTCCCTACTACTTTGAGGAGATAGCCGATGCTCCGAAGGGGTATAAGCCCTTCTATATTTCGCACTATGGTCGCCACGGCTCGCGTTATGAGGCGTCGCAGAGGTTGGTGTCCAACATTGTGGATATATTCCGTCAGGCCGATTCGTTGGGTATTCTTACCCCAACGGGACGTAAGGTGAAGGAGTTGGTTGAGCGCAATCTTGTAGCGCACGATGGCCACATAGGAGAACTTACGCGCAATGGTGTGGAGCAACACAAGGGTATTGCTCGCCGTATGTATCACCGCTTTAAGGGGGTCTTTGGCAAGGGTGCAATCGTGGAGTCGCGAGCATCAACCGTGCGTCGTTGCATAATGAGTATGGCTTCGTTCAACGAGTCGTTGAAAGAGTGTCAGCCGATGATAGAGACTCGAATGGATACGGGCGACTGCTATCAGGCGGTAATACGTCCTACATCGCATAGCAACCCTACATACCCAAAGCATATTACCGACGCAACTATTGGCGACGGTCAGCCTTGGTTTATCCACCTTACGGAGTGGAGTGCAAAGCAGGATATGAGCCGTCCGTTGGGTGTTGTATTTACCGATGCGAAGGCTCTCAACTATAAGGGTGGAGAGTTCCTCTTGGCACTCAACATATACAAACGCCTTGCCTTTATGCAGAACTTGGGTTGGTATGACCGCACCCTTCTGGACTCAATCTTTACACCCGAGGAGCGATATACGCTCTACCTCTACGATAACTATAATTGGTACAATACCCGTATGAGTACCCACTCGGAGTTTTGTCGTCATCTGTTGTCGCATACACGACCTCTGGTTGAGGATATTATCGCCTATGCCGATAGTGCTATTGAGGGAAAGAACAGTGCAGTCGCAAACCTGCGCTTCGGACACGACTACTATCTGTTGGCGTTGTTAGGTGCGATATCCTTTAACGAGTGCCGCTCCGATATAGATGTACGCGATGTAGCGAAATTCGGCGAAGAGTGGCGCGGTTACAGAATGATTACTATGGCCTCTAACTTGCAGATGGTCTTGTATCGTAGCAAAAAGAGTGAAGATGTGCTTGTTCGCTTCTTGCATAATGAGAACGATGTAACCCTCCCGATAGAGAGTGAAACAGCCCCATTCTACAAGTGGAACGATGTGAAGACCTATCTGCTTGCGCGATTGGCATATCTTGAAAAATAGTCTTTTTTAGTCGGACTACGAGGTGAAATTCTTCAAAGGCATATTTAGCCAAGCGCGTTCAATTTTGCGCTTGGCGTTGCCTGTTGCGCTGGCGCAACTGGGCAATGTTGCTGTGCAGGTAGCCGATAGTGCAATGGTGGGTAACTTCGGTGGCGAAGATCCTGTGCCGTTGGCGGCTGTTGCCTTTGGAACGAGCATATCGTGGCTCTTTTTGTTCCTTTGTATAGGAATGTCGGTAGGGCTGACGCCTGTTATAGGGGAGTTGTATGTGCAGGGACGCAACCGTGAAATGGCGCACTATCTGCAAACCTCCTTGTGGCTTTATCCAATGTTTGGTTTGGCGTGTATGGTCTTGCAGATTGCATTTGAGCCGACGCTCTATCTGCTCAACCAACCGATTGAGGTGGTGAATGACGCCCTGCCATACTATCGCCTAATGGCATATAGCCTGCCGCTTGTGATGATATATGGCGCGGTAAAGCAGTTCTTGGAGGGTGTCGGCAATACCCGTGCTGCGATGGTTGTAATCATAACGACCAACTTGATAAATATCCTCTTGAACTACATATTCATCTTCGGAAAGTGTGGCTTTGAGCCGATGGGTGTCTATGGCGCAGGTTTGGCAACATTGGTATCGCGCCTGCTTAATCCGATACTGCTTGGAGGTTATGTTTTGCTGTCAAAGCGGTACCGCGAATATATCTCGCTCTTCTCACGTAAGGTGGAGTATTGCCGTAACTCGTTGAAGTTGCTGCGTATAGGCTATCCGATTGCGGGACAGATGGTCTTGGAGGCGTTGGCATTTATCGTTACGGGTATTATGATGGGTTGGTTTAATGATGGCGGCATCGCTATAAGTGCAAATCAGGTCGGTAATACCTACGGAAACTGTACCTTTATGCTGATACTCTCGCTTGGCTCGGCTACGACAATATGCGTGTCGCACGCCTTTGGCAGACGCGATATTAAGGAGATTTACGAGGTGGTGCGGGCGTCGCTTGCTATGGCGGTAGTGTGGGGCGTGTGCGTGATTATCGCCTTTGTGTCGTTGCGCCACGTTATGCCTCTGCTCTTTACTCAAAACGAAGAGGTTATCGCGCTTGCTTCGTCAATGTTGGTGCTGTATGCGACCTATCAACTCTCCGATGCCATACAGTGTATCTTTGTGGGTGTTCTGCGTGGTTTACAGCAAGTTAAGAGTATTGCTGTGATTGCGTTCATCTCCTATATTGTGCTGAATATCCCTGTTGGATACCTTGTGGCGTTCCACTTCGGTATGGGTGCAACAGGTTTGATTGTCGGCTATATCGTAGGTCTTTCAACGGCTGCGATTCTCTATGGCATTAAGGCTATGCGCTACCTCTGCTACCTGCGAAAAATATCGTAGTCAACAACTCTGTTAAAGTCTTGAATTTCCGTTGCTCGTTCTGCCTTGCGGGCGTTGGCGGGACTCTCTTTTTCTCGGCACGATTTTGGCTGTTTTGCACCGAACAACAAAAAAATGTCTATGAGAAAATTTCTGTGTTACGCTATCCCGATAGCCCTCTGTTTTGCCATTGGACTGCTCGGCTCACTCCTTCAAAGTTCTGCACTCGTGGAGTGGTATCCCTACATCGTAAAATCTCCACTAACACCACCTGCTGTTGTCTTTCCGATAGCGTGGACGGTGCTATATATCCTGATTGGCGCATCGCTCGGCGTGATGCTTGTGAAGGGAGATCTGGGGCTTGTGAAATTGTGGCTTTTGCAACTGCTACTCAACTTCTTATGGAGTGCGCTTTTCTTCGGTATGCGATCTCCGTTGCTTGGTCTTATAACGATATTTTTGCTTGATATCGTGGTCTTTGCATATATCATTTCTGCTGCCGGAAGACGCAATGTTGCGATGTGGTTATTTATGCCATATCTCTTGTGGTTGTTGTTTGCTACTTACCTTAACGGGTATATCTATTTGATGAATTAACGGCAAGTTGTGGCAATAGATTTTGTTGTGCATTTTGCTGTGTGGGTTGAGGAACTTGACTACTGTTCCTCTTCCTATTTTTTTGTCGTTTGTCAATCCTTTTTGCGCTATTGTATATTGCATAAATATGGGTTTTATAAAAGATGTTTAAATGTTTGTGATTCAGCAAAATACCCCCCCCCGAATTTTTCCGTGCAAAAACTATCTGATTTAGTAGCATAATAAAACTTTTTTTATTATATTTGCACGTTGAGATTTTGCTGTGGAGTCTGGTTTTCAGAGGTTTTAGTTGAGGCCAAGTATCTCCAAGTTTTATATAATCGGTTGAGTATCAGTGTGTTGATACACTACCGAAGCCCCAAGGGTGTGTCCATATATTAAGCATAGCCCCTCGGCAGGCAACAAAAGTGAAGAGTTTTACTTCGTAAAATATCCACAAAATAACCTTGAAGATGAAGAATGTGCCCGAATTTCCAATTGAAATGATTTTGCAAAAAGAGGAGCAAAATAATTTCGCCGAAGCCTATCTCTATTTTAGTGATAGCGTGCAGATGTGGGTTGCGTATGGACCGTCGGCCTATACATTGCGATTGATGTGCAAGAAGTTTGGCTGTGATTGTCAGAGGAGTTTTTCTCTGCGTACTTCTATGCCTTGTTCAATTCTTTGTGATGAGAGTGTGGCGTTGTTAAAGAGTGTTAGTTCGGCGGTAGAAGGCGACCATACAACACTGCATATGACTTTCGCCGACACGATGGATAGAAACGATTATCGCAGATGGGTAGCCCGCCTTAAAGAGGTCGCCGAGAGCGATAAGGTGATGCATATTGAAACCTCGGTTAGTAAGTTTGTTCCGAAAGGAGAGTATATTGCTGATGGAATGAGTGCTGTGTCTCAATATGTGAAGCGTGCGAGTGATTTTGTCCTCTCGTTTATTGCGATAATAGTGTTCTCGCCCCTTTACCTAATCTGCTACATACTCGTTAAACGTGGAGATGGCGGTCCGGCTATATATAAGCAGGAGCGCATAGGTCGCTATGGTCGTCCGTTCTATATCTACAAGTTCCGAACAATGAGGCTTGATGCCGAGAAGATGGGACCACAGTTGAGCCACGGAGGAGGTGATAATGACCCTCGTTTGACAAAGATTGGTAAATCTTTGCGTGCGCACCACTTGGACGAGTTGCCACAATTGTTCAATGTCTTTATCGGCGATATGTCGTTTGTTGGTCCTCGCCCAGAAAGAAAATTCTATATTGACCAGATTATGGAGTACGACAAACGCTATATCTATCTGTATCAGATTAGACCGGGTGTAACGTCGTATGCTACCTTGCATAATGGTTATACCGATACGATGGAGAAGATGCTTCAACGCTTGGAGTATGATCTCTACTATCTGCGTCATCGCTCGGCGTGGTTTGACTTTAAGATTTTGTTCCAAACATTCTGTCGTATAGTCTTCGGTAAGATATTTTAACACTTTTCAAGAACACTCTATGAAAATTACGGTTGTAGGTACGGGTTATGTGGGAATGTCAATCGCGACACTCTTGGCCCAACATAACGAGGTTACCGCCGTAGATATTCTCCCCGAAAAGATAGAGAAGATTAACAATCGACTATCTCCGATTCAAGATGAGTATATAGAACGCTATCTTGCCGAGAAGAGGTTAAATCTCCGCGCAACGCTTGATGCAAAGTCTGCATACGAAAAGGCAGATTTTATTGTGATTGCAACGCCGACAAACTACGATAGCGAGAAGAATTTCTTTGATACATCTGCCGTGGAGGTGGTTATCAAGGAGGTCTTGGAGGTAAATCCCAAGGCGATTATGGTTGTTAAATCAACAATTCCGGTGGGCTTTACCGAGTCGGCACGTAAAAGGTTTGGAACAGATAATCTGCTCTTTTCGCCGGAGTTCTTGCGCGAGAGCAAGGCTTTGTATGACAACCTCTATCCGAGCCGAATTATTGTTGGCCGCCCGGAGGGTGATGAACGTCTTGATAGGGCGGCACGCCAATTTGCCGAATTGCTGAAAGAGGGGGCTATTAAAGAGGATATTGAGATGCTCTTTATGGGCTTGACCGAGGCAGAGGCGGTAAAACTCTTTGCCAATACCTACTTGGCACTGCGAGTTAGTTACTTCAACGAGTTGGATACCTATGCCGAGGTTAAGGGGTTGGATACCGAGTCTATCATTAAGGGCGTTGGTCTTGATCCGCGAATCGGAATGCACTATAATAACCCTTCGTTTGGCTATGGAGGGTATTGTTTGCCGAAGGATACGAAGCAGTTGCTGGCCAACTACGACGATGTGCCACAGAATATGATGTCGGCGATAGTTGAGAGCAACCGCACCCGCAAGGACTTTATTGCAGAGCAGGTGCTGCATAAGGCGAAGGAGATGTATGGCAATGCTCCGGTGGTGGTTGGAGTCTATCGCTTGACGATGAAGAGCGACTCGGATAACTTTCGCCATAGCGCAATACAGGGCATAATGCGCAGACTGCGTGCGAAGGGTGCCGAGGTGGTGATATATGAGCCGATGTTGCAGGAGGGGGAGAGATTCTTTGACTGCGAGGTAGTAAATGATATAGAACGATTTAAGAGGATTTCGGGTGTAATTTTAGCAAACAGAAACGACCATCTTCTTTCCGATGTCGCCAACAAGGTCTACACCCGCGATGTCTTCGGAAGGGATTAATAGTTAAATTATGCAAGCAGTGATTTTTGTGTTGTTGTAATAAAAAACATTGATGTTATGGTGTCTTTAAGGAAAATACATTTTTATTGGCGCAATAAGCCAGGTAGTTTGATGATATCTGTACTTAATAGATTGTGTATATCTCCATTATTGTCTGATAGAGTCTATCTGCGGTTAGTGTATAGAACAGATGCCGGATACTGGATGGATTTTGACAATCCACGAACCTTCCAGGAGAAGTTACAATGGCTAAAAGTGAATGATAAAAATGATAGGTATTCACAAATGGTTGATAAGGTTGGGGCAAAGGACTATGTTGCAAACTTGGTTGGAGAAGAATATATCATACCTACATTGGCAGTCTATAATAGTGTTGAAGAGATTGATTTTGAAGCCTTGCCAGACCAATTCGTATTAAAAACGACTCATGATAGTCAGTCTGCGATTATATGTGTAGATAAAAAAACTTTTGATAAAAAGAGTGCACTGAAGCGTTTTAAGAAGAAATTAAAGACACAATATTATTGGCGGAGCCGAGAGTATCCATATAGAGATGTGAAGCCTAGAATTCTTGCAGAGAAATATATGGGTGAACTAGGTGCAAAAGATATGGTTGATTATAAGTTCTTCTGTTTTAATGGTCAGCCCAAGTATTGTCAAGTTATCAAGGATAGGAGTACGCAAGAGACGATTGATTTCTTTGATGAGAATTGGCAACATCAAGAGTTTTACGGTTTAACACCAGGAATAAAACAATCGTTGGTTCCTATCCCGAAGCCGAAAAACTATGATAAAATGTTAGAGATTGCTCAAGTATTATCACAAGATATACCATTTGTACGAGTTGATTTATATAATGTGAATGGTAAGATCTATTTTGGAGAGATGACTTTCTTTCCAAATGGAGGCTTTGGAACTTTTACTCCGAAAGAGTGGAACCTAAAGTTAGGAGATATGTTAGACATCTCTATGGATAGTAATAAAAAAATATAATATGGCTTACAAACATTTAGTATTTCCGAAAGATTCGCTCTTTTTGGTGACGGGCGGAGCAGGTTTTATTGGTTCCAATTTGTGTGAAGCGATACTCAATATGGGTTATCGTGTTCGCTGTTTGGACGATTTGAGCACAGGCAAGCAGGCGAATGTTGATATGTTTGCAGATAATCCTAATTATGAGTTTGTTAAGGGAGATATCAAAGATTTGGAAGTTTGCTTAAAGGCGTGTGAAGGGGTTGACTATGTATTGAATCAGGCTGCTTGGGGTAGTGTTCCTCGTTCAATTGAGATGCCGCTCTTTTATTGTGCGAACAATATACAGGGTACCCTAAATATGATGGAGGCTGCTCGTCAATGTGGTGTTAAGAAGTTTGTCTATGCTTCTAGTTCATCTGTTTATGGTGATGAGGCTCATTTACCAAAGAGAGAGGGCATTGAAGGTAATCTTCTTTCTCCATACGCTTTGACAAAGCGATGTGATGAAGAGTGGGCAAAGCAATATACAAAGCATTATGGTTTGGATACATACGGAATGCGTTACTTCAATGTTTTTGGTCGTCGTCAAGATCCATACGGAGCCTATGCTGCAGTAATTCCAAAGTTTATCAAACAGTTGCTTAACGATGAGCAACCAACCATAAATGGCGATGGTAAACAGAGTCGTGATTTTACATATATTGAGAATGTTATTGAGGCAAACTTGAAAGCGTGCTTGGCATCAAGCGAATATGCGGGAGAGGCATTCAATATTGCATATGGTGGTCGCGAGTATTTGATTGATATTTATTATGCTTTAACAAAAGCGCTCGGAAAAAATATAGAACCAATTTTTGGTCCTGATAGAAAGGGCGATATTAAGCACTCAAATGCTGATATATCGAAAGCCCAAAAGATGTTAGGATATGATCCTGAGTATGATTTTGAACGCGGTCTCAATGAGGCAATAGAGTGGTATAAGAATAATTTGTAAGTATATGAAAGAGACAAAAATTTGTGTGATTGGCCTTGGCTATGTAGGCTTGCCTTTGGCTCGTTTATTTTCAACGAAGTATCAAACGGTAGGTTTTGATATGAGTCAGCGCAGAGTGGATGCGTTGATGGCTGGCCACGATGCAACATTGGAAGTTAGTGATGAATTGTTGCAAGATGCAATCAAGAATCACGGATTTGTATGCACTACAAAGTTGGAGGATATCAAGGAGTGTAATTTCTACGTTGTTGCAGTTCCAACCCCCGTTGACGAGAATAATAACCCTGATTTAACACCATTGTATGGAGCAAGTACAACGGTTGGAAAGGTAATCTCAAAAGGAGATGTTGTGGTTTATGAGTCAACAGTATATCCAGGTGTTACAGAGGACGAGTGTCTCCCTGTCGTTGAGAAGGTTAGTGGTTTGAAATTCAATGAGGATTTCTTTGCTGGCTATTCGCCAGAGCGTATTAACCCAGGCGATAAGTTGCATACGGTCGAGAAAATAAAAAAGGTTACATCTGGCTCTACTCCAGAGATTGGAGAGTATGTAAATGAGGTCTATTCGTCGGTTATTACAGCCGGAACTCATCTTGCTCCAACAATCAAAGTTGCAGAGGCGGCAAAGGTTATTGAGAATTCGCAGCGCGATATCAATATTGCCTTTGTAAATGAGCTATCAAGAATCTTTACAAAGATGGGTATTGATACTCTTGATGTTTTGGAGGCCGCTTCAACAAAGTGGAACTTTTTACCATTTAAGCCGGGATTGGTAGGTGGTCACTGTATAGGAGTTGATCCTTACTATCTTGCTCAATGTGCTCAACGATATGGCTATAATCCGGAAATCATCTTGGCAGGTCGTCGAATGAATGATGGTATGGGCGAATATGTTGCCAATCAGGTTGTTAAACTAATGCTAAAAAAAGGTATTCAAGTGCTCCGTTCAAATATCATAATGTTGGGCTTTACCTTTAAAGAAAATTGTCCAGATGTTCGTAATACAAAGGTTGTGGATATCGTCAAGGCCTTGCAGGAATATAACTTGAATATTACTATATATGACCCTTGGGCAAATCCTGCGATTGCGGAGCACGAATACGGGCTTAAAGTAACCAACGAGTTGCCACACGATAAATTTGATGCAGCCGTAATGGCAGTAGCTCATAATGAGTTCAAGGAACTTGATGTAAAATTGTTGGTTAAGGAGAATTCGGTAATCTACGATGTTAAGGGTGTATTGCCAAGAGATGTTGTTGATGGCAGATTATAAGTCTTAATCTGTGCGTGTATGAGAATGCGAGTTATTATATGTAGTTGCCGGTGTGAAAATGGCTCAGACAAGTCCTAATAGTCGTAATAGCAATACAATTCAGTCTTTGTGGGTTGCAATGGGTAGCCTTGCCTCTTTTGCTTTCTCAATAGTAAGTGCTGCGATATTAAGTCGCTACTTTGCAAAGGAGGATTATGGTACCTATAAGCAGGTGATGTATGTATATCACACCTTGCTTACAGTATTTACATTGGGACTCCCGAAGAGTTATAGTTATTTTTTGCCGCGAGTAACCAAGGAGGAGGGACACTCATTGGTTAATAAAATTACAAATATATTTTTTATACTCGGTGCAATCTTTTCGCTATTTCTATTCTTTGCATCGCCGTTAATTGCGGATATCCTAAAAAATGAGGAACTCGGTACTGCTATTAAGATATTTTCACCTGTGCCTCTTTTGATGTTACCAACAATGGGTCTGGAAAGCATCTATGCAACATATAGAGAGACTTACATATCGGCAATCTATACTGTAATTACAAGAGTGTTGATGTTGGTGTGTGTGGCATTGCCTGTAATCTGTTTTAATGGAGATGTTAAGATAGCGTTGGTTGGCTTCACAATATCGTCGTTGATATCTTTCTTGATCGCCATATATTTAAAGAATCGCCCATTCCGTCATATAGAACATAAAAAGTGCGATGTTACATATAAGAGCATATTTAAGTTCTCTCTACCATTGCTGTATGCAAGTATCTTTGGAACGATAATAGCATCTGCCGACCAATTTTTTGTTAGTCGCTACTTTGGGGCTGCCGAATTCGCAGAGTTCTCAAATGGTTTTATGGAGTTACCATTTGTCGGAATGATTATAGGCGCTTGTAGCACGGTATTATTCCCTCTATTTTCAAAGATTGAGCACGAGAGTCAAGATGCAAAATCGGAGATTATCCCAATATGGTGTAGAGTGTTTGATAAGACCTCTAAATTAGTATATCCACTTCTTGTCTTTTGCTGGTTTATGGCATCAGATCTTATGGTATTCCTATATGGAGATCAATATGAGGTGTCAGGAACATATTTCAGAATAAAACTGGTCGCTAATATATTTACACTTATAGCGTATGCACCGCTTATTTTGGCAATCGGCAAGACCAAGTCGTATGCAAATGTGCATTTGATTGGAGCCATCGTTTTGGTAGCATTGGAGTTTATGAGTGTCTTATTTATTAAGAGCCCGTATGCTGTAGCGGCTATTTCTGTAGTATGTCATATTGGGCGAATAGTTGCAATGCTGGTTGTTATTTCAAGATATTTTAAAGTGTCATTATCTCAATTATTCCCAATAAAAAATATCTGGAAGATATTGTTGCCTAGTGCAGTGATAGGCTGTTACATACAGTTTGTTACTTCAGCTACGGATAATGTAGTTGTGAGGTTGATAGTTGGAGCTGTTTTATATGGTGTATTGTACTGTATTTGGTCGTATCTTGCAAAGATAGATTATATGGAGATATTAAATCCTTTTGTTGGAGCAATTCGAAATAAATGGGGTAAAAAATAGTTGCATACATGAAAAAGATTAAGCGATTTATAAAGAGATTATTATGCTTAATACCAATTCTCAATGATTGGTTCGGGTTTAAGATGTCGGTGTATAATAGAGTACGATTTGTTGATTTTTTGCATTTTAAACTATTTAAGCGAGGAGTGTATTGGCCAATACATCGTAATAGTGAGGTAACCAACCCTCAGAATATTTGTATTGGTATATGCTCTGCACCAGGTATTCGACCAGGTTGTTATATTTCTGGTCTAGGTGGAATTATAATCGGAGATTATGTAGATATTGCAACGAATGTTGGTATTATATCGTCAAATCATGATCCGGAAAATTTCCAAGAACATATTATACCAGAGAATCCAATAAGGATTGGAGATTGTTGTTGGATTGGGCAAAATAGTGTAGTGCTACCAGGAGTGGAACTAGGTCCTCATACTATTGTAGGTGCAGGCTCAATTGTAACAAAGAGCTTCCCCGACGGCTATTGTGTAATAGCAGGAAATCCTGCGCGATTGATCAAAACTTTGGATAAGAGCCAATGTGTTTCTTCTCGTAAACAGAGCGAGTATGTCGGTTTTATTGCAAAGCAAGAGTTTAAGGATTTTGCCGAAAAGTATATGCCTAATCACAAATACATTGATGTAATTAGAGCAAAGAAATATTAGAGTATTCTTTGTAAACATTGAATAATATGCAAATTGATTATAAATATAGTTCTCTTGAAGAGGATAAAATAAAATTGATACTATCATTCTTGTATCCGTTTGGAGCCTATATTTATGCATTCAAAAATATAGGTAGCAAGACATCTTTGATAGTATTATATATTTTCTACCTATTTTACGGCTGGACATTTACGCCTCGTAATCAAGATTTAGATTCGTATAGATATGCAGAGCGTTTTTATAATGCGCAGACTCAATATTCAAGAGATGGTGTGCAGGGTATTATAGAGGGATGGCAAGAGGATGAGGAGTTGGATTATGAAACCGAAAAGGATATTTTTGTTCCCATTACAAGTTATTATTTATCAAAGGTGACAGATAATGTCCATATCCTATTCTTGTTCTATGCAGCACTATTCGGAGGGTTTATGGTGCTTTCGCTACGCTATGTTGTGACATTGCCAACATTTAAAAACGATTTAGCAGGTTTAGCCCTTGTCTTTATGTTTTTGTTCAGTAATCCGATATTTAATATAAATGGAATCAGATTTTGGTTGGCTGGTTGGATTGCAACATATGCAGTGTTTAAGATATTTAAGGAGAAAAACTATTGGTATTTATTACTATTATTTTCTACATATTTGATACATGTAGCATATTCTATATATATTGTTTTAGCCCTATTAGCATTTCTTATAAGTCATATTAAGATTCTTGTAAAATGTCTTCCAGTATTGTTTCTTGTTAGTTTCTTTGTGTCGTCGTTTGCAGCTGAATTTATAAATAGTTTTGAGTCGTATTTTCCTCCAGTAGTTCAGAATATGGTCGAGTCGTATCTAGACGAGCATTATGCGGCAGAACGAGCGAATAGAGCTATGTATGCACAGGTCTTAAACTCATTGCCTCGTATACTATGGAATATTATGATGTTCTTGATTATTGCTAATCACCATCGTCAATTAAGCGGTAATAAGATATATGTATTGGCGATTATATTGTTGTCGTTTAGCAACTTTATGATAGCGGTTCCTTCTGTTGGTGTGAGATTTACTCAGTTGTGTGTGCCGTTTGTCGTCTATTTATGGGTTCAAACAATGACCGAAACGAAATGGCATAGTTACATTAAATATGTGCCAATACTGTATGCCTATAAAATACTATATTGGTATAGATACACTGCTTCAACGTGTGACCCATTTCTGTATTTAACCAATTCAATACATTTAATTGTTAATAATCTTGTGTGACAATGAATATCTTGATAATTTCTTGGCTATTAACACCTGCTACTACCCCACGTGCATTTAGAACGACGGAGTTGGCGGTAGCGCTAGCAAAGATGGGGCATAATGTTACAGTGTATGCCAATATTGGTACGCACGATTACCGTGAGTTTATACGCGAAACCGGGGTAAAGGTGCGTCCTATTAGTATGAAATTTCCTATGCTTAATAGTAGTGGAGCGTATAAATATACATTTTTAGATAGAGTATGCACCAAACTATTAAAGGATATTGTGCTATTTCCTTTTATTGAGTTCTTGTGGAAGGTACCTCCTATTATAAAGCAAGAGGGTAATAAAACAGATTTGTTAATATCGATAGCATACCCACATCCTATTCACTGGGGTTGTGCGTTGGCAAAAAAACGATATCCAGATATTTTCCCTAAATGTTGGATATCAGATTGTGGCGACCCATTTATGGGGAATCAAGTATCAAAGCCATTGCCATATTTTAAGTATTTTGAAGAGAGGTGGGGGAAAAGTAGTGACTATATAACTATTCCAATAGAAGCAGCAAGAGAGGGATATTATACAGAGGTACAAGATAAAATTAGAGTTATTCCGCAAGGATTTAACTTTACAGCGACTTCCATTGCGGATTATAAGAAAAACAGAGTACCAACATTTATATATGCGGGTCAGTTAATACCTAAGTATCGGGATGTAACAGAATTCTTACAATATTTATCGGGCCTCAAATTTGATTTTAAGTTTATAATGTACACAAAATCGCCAATTGATGAAAAAATCAAGCAGCAACTTGGTGATAAATTAGAAGTTCGTACATATATTCCAAGAAAAGATATGGTATATATATTGAGTACGGCGGACTTCTTAATCAATATCCGCAATAAGAATCAGATACAATCTCCGAGTAAGTTGATAGATTACGCGATTTCAAAGCGACCTATATTGTCAATCAGTACAAAGTTTAAGGAGCAGGCGTACTTTGAGGAGTTTATCAAGGGTGATTACAGCCATCAAACGGTAGTGGAGAATATAGATGATTACCGAATAGAGAATGTAGCATCTAAATTTTTAGATATAGCCAATCAGCACCTATCTAAATAGTGTGTTTGATAAAGTCAGTAAAGAAAAATAATAAATATATATAGTTATGAAAGCATGTTTTATGGGCTTGGGATATATTGGACTCCCAACAGCCATTATTGCCGCCAAGCACGGTATCCAAATTCACGGTGTTGATATCAACCCAAAGGTTGTAGAGAAAACCAATGCCGGTCAGTTGCACATTATTGAGCCGGGTATGCAGGAGTTGCTCGAAGAGGTTGTAAAGAACGGGCAACTTCACGCTGATACAAAACCTGTTGAGAGCGATGCCTACTTTATGGTTGTACCTACACCATTCAAGGGAGACCATCAGCCAGATGTCTCTTACGTTGAGGCTGCAACTCGTGCCGTATTGCCACTCTTGAAAGAGGGTGATTTGTATGTGATTGAGTCAACTTCGCCTGTGGGTACAACCGAAGCAATGGCCGAGATTATCTTCTCGGAGCGTCCGGAGTTGAAGGGTAAGATCTATATTGCATATTGCCCAGAGCGAGTGTTACCGGGTAATGTTATTTTTGAGTTGGTGAATAACGACCGCGTTATTGGTGGTTTGAATCCTGAATCAACCGAGAAGGCAATAGAGTTTTACTCACAGTTTGTCAAGGGACAACTCCACAAGACAAATTGTCGCACTGCCGAGATGTGTAAATTGACCGAGAACTCTTCGCGTGATGTGCAGATCGCTTTTGCAAATGAGTTGTCGTTTATTTGCGATAAGGCTGGTATCAATGTGTGGGAACTTATCTCCCTTGCAAACAAGCACCCTCGTGTAAATATCTTGTGGCCGGGTTGTGGTGTTGGAGGACACTGTATCGCTGTTGACCCATACTTTATTACAGCCGAATTCCCTATGGAGTCGCGTATGATTGGTCAGGCTCGCCAGATCAACAACTACAAGGCATTCTGGTGCGCAGAGAAGGTACAGAACGAGATGCTTAAGTTTGAGTTGGAGAATGGTCGCAAACCTGTTGTTGCAATGATGGGCTTGGCGTTTAAGCCGGATATTGACGATTTGCGTGAGTCGCCAGCAAAGCAGATTGTAGCGAAGGTGATGCAGAGTTGCAATAATGCAAGTATCCTTATTGTTGAACCAAATGTTGAGGAGCACAATGTCTATAAGCTCACTCCATATCAGGAGGCATTTGACAAGGCGGATATCGTAGTCTATTTGGTTGGTCATACGCCATTCAAGTCACTGCCAAAGGATACAGATAAAATTATCCTTGATTTCTGCGGCGTAAATAGATAGAAGAGGCGCATTAACCCTTAATATACGAGATTATGAAGAGTGTAATGCTTGTATTTGGAACTCGTCCAGAGGCCATTAAGATGGCTCCACTCGTAAAAGAGTTTCAGAAGTGTCCGAATGAGTTTAAAACGATTGTGTGTGTAACGGGGCAGCATCGTGAGATGTTGGATCAGGTGTTGCAGATCTTTGATATAAAACCTGACTACGACCTTAACATTATGAAGCAAGGACAAGACCTCTACGATGTTACATCAAGAGTTCTTGTAGGTCTGCGCGATGTGTTGAAAGAGGCGCAACCTGATGTTGTGTTGGTGCACGGAGATACTACAACTTCTACGGCATCAGCACTTGCGGCATTTTATCAGCAAATTCCTGTGGCACATATTGAAGCGGGTCTTCGCACACATAATATATATAGCCCGTGGCCGGAAGAGATGAATCGCCAACTTACAGGTCGTATGGCGACATATCATTTTGCTCCAACACCGTTGAGCCGTCAGAATTTGTTACAAGAGGGTGTTGCAGATGAGAAGATTATCGTAACAGGAAATACGGTGATAGATGCGCTCTATTGGGTGGTTGATAAAATTAAGGGTGATGAGAGTTTGCAAAACGAGTTGAACGGTATTTTGTGCAAGGCTGGATATGATACCTCTCGTCTTGCTGATGGAAAGAAACTCGTACTTATCACGGGACATCGTAGAGAGAATTTTGGAGATGGCTTTATAAATATGTGTACTGCCATAAGGGATCTTTCTCAAAAGTATCCGGAGGTTGATTTCGTCTATCCGATGCACCTCAATCCGAATGTTCGTAAGCCAATACACGAAGTGTTTGGAGAGGATTTGTCAAACCTCGGAAATATGTTCTTTATTGAGCCGTTGGAGTATCTGTCATTTGTCTATTTGATGGAGAAATCAACTATTGTTTTAACCGATAGTGGCGGTATTCAGGAGGAGGCTCCGGGTTTGGGTAAACCGGTTTTGGTTATGCGCGATACGACGGAGCGCCCAGAGGCATTGTCGGCAGGAACGGTTAAGTTGGTCGGAACAGATTATAATAAGATTGTAAATGAGGTTTCGTCGTTGCTTGATGACGAGGCAGCGTATGCAAAGATGAGTCAAGCGGTCAATCCTTATGGCGACGGCTTGGCGTGTGGAAGAGTGGTAAAGAGTTTAGTGTAATCTTCTAAACAATAGGACTATATGAAGATAGTACAACTTATCCCTCAGTTAGCTTCTGGTGGGGCAGAGAGGTTCGTCGTTGATTTATCAAATGAATTAAGTAAAAGCCACGATGTTGTTTTGATTGTTAGCTCATCGTTAATAGATGAGAAATCTTTCTACCTACAAGAGGTGTCAAGAGGTGTTAAGGTTTGTTCATTGGACAAAAAAATAGGACTTGACATTGCGTATCTGTACCGTTTATACAAGGTGATAAAGATGGAGAAACCAGATGTTGTACATACACATTTAGGCACTTTTTTACATTTTGCACTTATGAAATTGTTCTTTCCTAAAATAAAGTTTGTGCATACTGTTCACTGTTTGGCACAATTTGAATCAGGTGGAGGACTGCATAAAATACTGAAAAAGATGTTTTTTAGGACTAATTGGTGCCAAGCAGTTAATATATCTTATGCATCGGATTTAAGTTTTAAGAAGTGTTATGGAGAGAAGGTGTCAACCAAAATAATTTATAATGGACGAGCAGATGAAATATTTCGAGATGATGATAATGATAAAGTGTTTTTGCCCCGTGTGCCGGGTCGCTATAATTTAATTTCTGTAGGACATATTTCAAATGTGAAGAATCATGTTTTACTATGTGCCGCAATTACTCAATTAACTGATAAGGGTACTCCTTTAGAACTGCATATGTTTGGACGATTTGCAGATAAAGGACTTGTTGAGAAAATTAAATCATTGAAGAATCCGCATATTCATATGCTTGGCGAAGTTGAAAATCCTCGTAGATACTTTGCTAATGCCGATGCCTTTTGCATGTCGTCTATAAGAGAGGGCATGCCTATCTCTTTGATAGAGGCGATGTCCTGTGGATTAATTCCGATTTGTACGCCAGTTGGTGGAGTTGTAGAGATGATAGATGATGGTAAAACTGGATTTCTATCACATGATTTATCGGTAGAATCTTATGTCGAAGCAATAGAGCGTTTCCTATTATTAACGAAAGAAGAGATGACTGTGATGAAACAATCTTGCAAAGAGTCTTCGCAGCAATATTCAATAGAATTGTGTGCGCATAAGTATGAACAAATATATTTGAGTAATAAAAAATGAAAGTTTTACTAGCATCCCCAATAGGTAAGGCAGGCGGAATTGCCCGTTGGACAAGTCATATTATTGACCATTATACGCATAAAGCAGGCCAAATAAGGTGTGATATGGACTTTCTGCCAATGACATTGGCTCGCGATCGCGGGGTTATAAATAAAGGGTTATGGCACAGAATAAAGAAGGGACTTGTAGGTTACTATATTATCGCTCAAAAAGAAAAAAAAATATTACAAAATAAACAATATGATATCATACATATAGCATCAAGCGCATCAATTAGTTTGTCAAAAGACTTATATATGATTCATATTGCACACAAACGAGGCGTGAAGGTTGTAATGCATTTTCGATTTGGTCGTATTCCGGAGTTGAAACAACGAAAAAATTGGGAATGGAAGTTACTTTGTATGGTTATTAAAAAGGCAGATATGGCTATTGTTATTGATAAATCGTCATATATAGCACTATTAGAGGCCGGCTTTAAAAATGTTCAGTTGCTACCAAATCCAGTTGCTCCGAAGGTTATAGAAGTGGCAGAAAGACATGTGATAGGGGAAAGAGAAGAAAGGTGCATATTGTTTGTCGGGCATGGTATACGCACAAAAGGTATTTATGAATTAGTAGATGCATGTCGAAATATCCCTAATGTTAAGGTTAAGATGTTAGGTGCAATTTTAGACTCTGAAAAGGAAGCGTTGTATAAGTATTCCGACCATGCAGATTGGTTGAATATACGAGGCGAGACTCCTTATGAGGAGGTCATCGCCGAGATGTGCAAATGTGATGTATTTGTATTACCTACATATACCGAGGGCTTTCCGAATGTAATTTTAGAGAGTATGGCATGTGGCTGTGCGATAGTTACGACGCCCGTTGGTGCAATACCCGAAATGCTTGAAGAGGAGGATGGAAAGCACTATGGAATAATGGTGGAACCTCGTAATGTAGAGCAGTTGAAAGGTGCCATTGAAAAAATGTTATCAGATGTTGATTTCAAGAATGAGTGTCGTGCAAATGTACAGCAGAGAGTAAACGAAAGATATAATATAGACTCTGTATGGCGACAAATGGTTGATATATGGAGTGAAACAATAGCACAATAATGGGACTTAAAAGTAAGATTAGACAAAATAGATTTATTCGAGGGCTTTACTTCTTGTATAAGACATATTTCGGATATAGCCGAAAATCATTTGGCTATATTGCTGATAATGTTGTCATTACTCCACCCCTGAATTGTGCGAATTATAAAAACCTATATATTGGTGAGAATGTGGGCATAGGTCCAAATGCCAACTTGTCTTGTCTGAATGCAAAGTGCATTATCAAAGGCAATGCGGCTATTGCAGAACATTTTACAGTGCATACTGGTAATCATGCCCATATTAATGGGGTGTTTATTACAGACATAACGGAGGAAAATAAGCCGAAAGGGTATGACCAGGATGTAATAATAGAGAGAGATGTGTGGATAGGTTGTAATGTTACATTGTTGTCGGGTGTTACAGTCGGAAGAGGTTGCACGATTGCTGCCGGTGCAGTAGTTGCAAAAAGCACCCCACCATATGCGGTTATTGGTGGAGTTCCAGCCAAGTTTATAAAGTTTAAGTGGACTATTGACGAAATACTTGAACACGAGGCTATCTTATATCCAGAGGAGGAGAGATTCTCCCGTAATGAGTTGGAGGATATATTTGCTCAATATCAAAAGAAATAATACGAAAAAATAAATAACATAAAATGTCAATCTTCAAAGACAAAGTCCTGTTGATTACGGGCGGTACGGGCAGTTTCGGAAACGCCGTGCTTCGTAGATTCCTTGATTCGGATATCAAGGAGATTCGTATCTTCTCGCGAGATGAGAAGAAGCAAGATGATATGCGTCACGCTTTGCAAAACCCAAAAGTTAAATTCTACATCGGTAATGTCCGCGAGAAGGCTTCTGTCGATGTGGCTATGCGAGGTGTTGATTACGTGTTCGCCGCGGCAGCACTCAAACAAGTGCCGTCGTGCGAATTCTTCCCTATGGAGGCTACGATGACAAATGTTATCGGTACAAACAATGTCCTACTCTCTGCCATTGAGCACGGAGTGAAGAATGTCGTTGTCCTCTCGACCGACAAGGCTGCCTACCCAATCAACGCTATGGGTATCTCAAAGGCGTTGATGGAGAAGGTCGCTATTGCCAAGGGTCGTGAACTCGGTCCGAACGCTGCAACCACAATCTGCTGTACTCGCTACGGCAATGTAATGGCGTCGCGTGGTTCGGTTATTCCGTTGTGGGTTGAGCAGATGGAGCAGGGCAAGCCTATCACCATTACAGACCCAGAGATGACTCGTTTTATGATGACTTTGGACGATGCCGTAGATTTGGTAATCTACGCCTTCACTCACGGCGAGAATGGCGACTTGTTTGTGCAGAAGGCTCCGGCGGCAACCCTCTCAACTTTGGCGGAGGCATTGAAGCAGACCTATGCAAAGGTTAATCCGGCGTATGGCGAAACAGAGGTTAAGGTTATCGGTACCCGTCACGGCGAGAAGTTGTACGAGACTCTCGTAACACGTGAGGAGATGGCAAAGGCTGTCGATATGGGCGACTACTACCGCATCCCTTGCGACACTCGCGACTTGAACTACGACAAGTTCTTTGTTGAGGGCAACGAGCAGGTATCAAAGATTGAGGATTACCACTCGCATAATACCCGCCGTCTTGATGTTGAGGGTATGAAGGAGTTGTTGTTGAAGTTGCGCTTTATCCGCGAGGATTTGGGCTTGCAACCACGCGCTAAATCGAGAGAGATACGCAGCGAGTAATGTCGAAGATTAAAGTTGTTGAGGGCGAGATATTCCGCGATGAGCGCGGTCAAATATCCTCGTTGAACAATTTCCACTTTGAGGGTGTTAAGCGTTGCTATATCATTCATCACCCCGATACTTCGGTGGTGCGTGGTTGGAACGGACACCAATTTGAGCGCAAGTGGTTCTATTGCCTGAAAGGCTCCTTTACTGTGGCGTTAGTTGAGGTTGATAATTGGGAGTGCCCATCGCAGGAGTTGGAGGCAGATATATATAATCTTACCGAGCAGGAGAGCAGACTAGTTTGTGTTCCGGCTGGTTACGCCAACTGTATCAAGGCTCGTGAGAAGGACTCCATTCTGCTTGTTCTTTCGGATAAGACGATAGAGGAGGCTGCGGGAGATAGTTGGCGATATGACAAAAACTTATGGGTTAATTGGGATAACTATTAGCAGATGAAAATTTTAGTTACAGGCGCAAAGGGCTTTGTTGGTCAGAATCTCTGCGCGCAACTCAAAAATATCCGCGATGGCAAGGCGAAGTGCTATGGCGATGTCGTTGTTGAGGAGATTTTTGAATACGATATAGACTCTACTGCGGAGGAGTTGGAGCATTACTGCAAGGAGGCAGATTTTGTCTTTAATCTTGCAGGCGTAAATCGTCCGCAGAATACGGAGGAGTTTATGGAGGGCAACTTCGGCTTTGCTTCGACTCTGCTCGAAACGCTCGAAAAGTATGGCAACACTGCTCCCGTGATGTTGTCGTCCTCTATTCAGGCGACTTTGGCTGGTCGTTTTGGCGATAGCGAGTATGGACGCAGCAAGCGTGCCGGTGAGGAGCTATTCTTTAATTATAGTACACGCACGGGCGCGCGCGTATTGGTCTATCGCTTCCCGAACCTGTTTGGTAAGTGGTGTCGTCCGAACTACAACTCGGCGGTGGCGACATTCTGCAACAATATAGCCAACGATTTGCCAATTACCGTAAACGACCGTTCGACAGAGTTGGAACTGCTCTATATTGACGACTTGGTGGACGAGATGATTGGCGCACTCAAAGGCGAGGAGCATCACTGCGAGTTTGAGGGCGTAGAGACTATCTTGTGCGACAATGGCAAGTATTGCGCTGTGCCTACCACGCATAAGATTACCCTTGGCGAGATTGTAGATTTGTTGGAGTCGTTTAAGGCGCAACCGCAGACGCTTGTTGTACCTGAAATTCCAAATAACTCCTTTGCGAAGAAGTTGTATTCGACATATTTGAGTTATCTGCCGAAGGAGAAGGTGTCGTTCGAGTTGAAGATGAACTGCGATGCACGAGGCTCGTTTACCGAGTTGTTGCGTAGCGAGAAGTGCGGACAGGTGAGTGTAAATATCTCGAAACCGGGCATTACCAAGGGCGAACACTGGCACAATACCAAGTGGGAGTTCTTTATTGTGGTGTCGGG